>NZ_JACJSC010000012.1 GCF_014697575.1 Planktothrix sp. FACHB-1365
CAACTATTCAGAAATATATTGAAGATCCACATCACTATTAATTGAATGCGGATAAATCCGCCGAGTCACTTTTCCGCCTCGCTCGCTTATAGGCGAGGCTACCAAGTTTCCCGTCTATTTCTGGTGTCAAAATAAAATTTTAGAAACAGACAGCCAGGAAAAGATCATGTTGCCAACGCTATTATTTGCGCTCCTAATTTTTAGTTCTCAACAACTTTTAGCCCCTATTGATTTCTCGCCTGTATTTGATAGGTAACAAGATATTACATTTTGTCGTGCAGAATGTGGGTACAAATTAATTTTGTGAGATAATAATGCAAGAACATGAGTTATCTCTAGCATCTTGAATCGCAGGATTAGACGCAAAGTGTCATAACTTGTGTTATGTCAACTGAGGGTTGAAAAATGTTCACTGTAAAAGATCTGATGAATCAGGCGCAAGCAGAAATGGGCCTCAGCGACTGGGATGGCAATGATTTCCAGGAAGGTTTAGAGGTTTTGCTTGAAACCTGTTCAGCCCAAGCGAATTTGGGACAACGGGGTCGTCAACACTTAGCAGATGCTTGTGTGCATCACCTCGGCAATCGTCTGCGGATTAAAGACTTGCTGAATCGCTATCCAGAAATCTTGCAGGAAGAGATCTCTCGTCCGATGTTTTTGGTAACCTTTCCCCGCTCTGGTTCCTCTTTCCTCCATCGTCTGCTGTGCCAAGACCTAAATATTCGTGTCCCGTTGTATGGGGAAATGTGGCAACCTGCTCCTCCCGTTGGTGTAGATTTCAGTCCGATGGAGCGAGAAATGCGGATCAAGCAGGCAGATGAGGATTTCCTTCAACCCTTAGAAAACCTGTTTCCAAAAGATGCAGCAGCTAGAGGCACTATGCCTGCTGCCAATGAACCGGGTGAATGCTACGTATTGTTTGAAAATTCGTTTACCAGCTTTAACTATACCTTCGATTACTATATTCCCGCCTATTTAGATTGGCTATGCCAGCTAGATTTTCGTGCTGTGTACGGCTACTTCAAGAAGCAGTTACAGGTACTGCAATGGCAAGCAGCAGGGCAACCCTGGTGTATGAAATGTGCCGATCATCTCTTAGGTATAGAGGCATTAATGGATGTCTTTCCAGATGCCAACATCGTGGTGATTCATCGAGATCCCAAGGAAATGGTGCCATCTTTGGGAAATTTACAAGCCTGCCACATGAACTTGTGGCGTGAAGAAGCGATCGATCCCAAACTTTTAGGTCAATATTGCCTGGAGCGATACCAACGTGTGGCAAGCCAAGCTGCCACCCTAAAACAACGGGTCGAACCCACTCAATATCATGAATTGGAATATTCACAATTGATCTCGAATCCGTTGGGAGAAGTGAAGCTCTTGATGGAGCATTTCAACTATCCAATCCATCCTGACTCCGCCCAGCATCTGCAAAATTGGCTAGATGCCCATCCCAAGCCGAAGAATCGCTATAGCCTGGATACTTATGGCTTGAGCAAAGCATCAGTTAATGAATCTCTGGCAGTTTATGCACAACATCTGCAAAAAGATTAAAAATACAATGAACTTAAAAATACCTGAGATTAGCTTTGAAGGGATTGTTGCTCGACATCCCGAAGCAATTGCCGCTTTACACGATGCTGCCCATGATTGGGGACTGTTTTACTTAGAAGATACAGGCATTCCCGCAACCTTGCCTGCACAGATATTGAGTATGTCTGATCGATTCTTTCAACTCCCCCCTGAACTAAAGCAGCAACTAAGTTTGAATGCCAGAAACGACTTTCGGGGCTATGTTGCTCTGGGAGAAGAACTCACTAACGGTCAGCCTGACATGAAAGAATCCTTAGAATTTGCCCGCGAGGAAGAACGTCCTGAAGATGCAAAACCGCAGGCTTTCGATCAACTCTATGGCTGCAACCCCTGGCCTAAAGAATCCTGGATACCCGGTTTCAGATCCGTGCTTGAGCGTTACATGAATGAGATTCAAGTCCTTGGTCAGCAGTTGATGGCAGCACTGATTGATTCGTTAGCAATTGACTCGGTTCACCACGATTCCCAATGGCAGCACCCTCTGCACTTCCGAACCCGCTTGATCCACTATTGTCAGGTCAGCAATTTAGCAAAAGGCTGCATCCGAATCGCTGAACACACTGACCTAGCCCTATTCAACCTGTTACGCATTCATGCACCAGGATTGGAAGCCAAACACCTGAGTGGAAATTGGTTTGAAGTTAACCCACACCCCAATACGCTCGTCGTTATTCTGGGTGAATTGTGCCAGTCGTGGACGCAAGGCTACTATCGGGCAGGCATTCATCGGGTACGACAAGCGACAGAGGACGGTGAACGTACCTCTATGCCATTTTTCTTTTACCCCAATCTGCAAACCACTTTGCCCACTATAAATAGCAACAAGCCACTAGAAACAGGAAACAAATATGCAGGTGAACTCCTCCTCCAACGGCTTGTGGGTGTCCATCCTCATCCAGAGGAAGTGTAGAAGTAATAATGCTTAAAACATCACTACGGACGATTACGATCGTGGGAGGGGGGGCTAGTACACACACCCTAATTCCCTTGCTATCGGACACAAATTTTCAAGTGCAACTCCTAACTCGGCAACCAGGCAAATGGTGTAAGGATGTGGAACTTCAGGTGCAGTCCGTTGATGGCGACTTGTTGCAAACCTTCAAAGGACGCCTTACTAAGGTAACTAGCAATCCTATTGAGGTGATTCCCCAAAGCGATCTGATTGTTTTGTGTATGCCAGTGCATACCTACCGTCAAGCCTTACACCACATTGCTCCCTACTTGAATCATGATAGGGAGGTTTTCGTCGGTACTGTGTATGGTCAGGCAGGCTTTAACTGGATGGTCGATGAAATTAAAGCAGAATATGAATTGGAAAACCTCGTCACCTTTGCGATTGGCTTGTTACCGTGGATCTGCCGTGTTGATCACTATGGATGCCGAGGAATTGTCTATGGAGGATGTAAAGCAGTTAATATTGCTGCTGTTTCTCCCCCTGACTATTTCGATACTTTGAATGAGACTTTTTTTAAGGCTATCTGTGAATATTGGTTTGGAACAGGAGCGTTTCAACAAGCGGACAATTTCCTATCATTAACCCTATCAGTTGATAACCAGATTATCCATCCCACTCGTTGCTTTGGTCTATTCATCCGTTATGGGGGCAGGTGGTCGAGCCAAGAGGAAGTTCCTTATTTCTACCGTGACTTTGATGATCTCTCGGCTAATTTGCTGCGCCATCTGGATGCTGACTATTCCTTAGTTCGCAATGGCATCCGCAAGCACTTTCCTGCTCGTGATTTCTCCTATATGCTCGACTATCTGAGTCTGGAACAGCTTTCTTATCAGTCACAAAACAGTGACATCTGTGAGTCCTTCACCACCTCGAAAACGCTGAGGGCGATCAAATCCCCCGTTCGGCAGCTCGCAACGGAGGAGTGGGAACTCGATATCAACCATCGTTTCTTTACCGACGATATTGCCTACGGTATTTGTATTGCTAAGTGGATAGCCCAGCAGATGGCATTCGATGTGCCAACAATGGATGCGATTATCAAATGGTCTCAAGAGTTGCGCGGTGAGAACTACATCAGTGATGGAAAACTCTTGCCCCAAAACGAAACTGTTAACGGTTGCTTCCGTTCTGGCATTCCTCCTGTTTACGGTATGCAGACGATTGAAGACATCATGGACTAAATAAGTTAAATTGTTCTTCCGTAATTCGATTCGATTCATATAATGTTTCTGCGATTTCAGATAATTTTAACACCGCATGAGCATTATAATTATTCTCTTTTAAACGTTCTTTAACCCCTCGTTCATGATCAATTAAAACCACAATATCATGTACCTTTAATCCGGCTGATTTTAATTTTTCTGCTCCTTTCATGACACTATTTCCAGTAATTAAAATATCATCAATCACAACAATAGTTTCTCCCGGTTGAAAATGCCCTTCAATTAATCGTCCTGCGCCATAAGTTTTGACTTCTTTTCGCGGGAAAATCATCGGACGTTGTAACCGTAAAGATAACCCCGTTGCAGTGGGTAAAGAACCGTAGGGAATACCCGCTATTCGGTCAAAGGTTAGGGTTTCTAAAATTTCTCCATAAGCTCCTACAATTTGATGGAAAATCTGCGGGGTGGAAATAATTCGTCTCAAGTCAATATAATAAGGAAAAATTTCACCCGATGCTTGAACATGATCCCCGAACGTAATACAACCAATATCATACAGTTGTAAAATTAAATCTCGATGGGGTTGATGTCTTAAAAAACAGACATCAGGCAACCATAAATCACAAGTGGGATTTCCTTCAATGACCCGATTTCGTTCTTCATTAATTTGATCTCGTAATTCTTCGACTCCCTGCTTAACGTTTTCTTCTTCTAATAATTTAGGCGGGACAGGTAATAATAATCCCTCCCCATTTAAACTTAATCCTGCGGATAAAATAGGGGTTAAATCTTCTATATCCGTTAAATCATTTTCTTCCGCAACATCTCCCTGCAATAAAATTAATCGTTCTGGTGCAGCTTGACGAATTTTGGCTAACATATCTGGAACCATTCCCACTTCTAACCCTAATTGTTCAGGAGTTCCCCAGGTTTGAGACGCATTAACTAATTCTAAATATAAAGGGTTATCAAATTGGGGATATTCTTGGATAATAGAAGCAGAAGGATTAGCCGTTGCACATAAAATAAAAACAGCTTTATCAGGATAAACTAAAAAAGGCGCAACTTGATCTAGTCCCGCATAGGGAGTTAGGGTACAAGCATCTACTTGTAAATCTTCAAATATAAAACGTGCAAATACGGTACTGGAATTAAAATCACTGTGTTTTGCATCTAAAATAATAGGAATATAATCAGGAATCAATTTTAGGGTTTCTTCTAATAATTTTAATCCCGGAATTCCCAACCCCAAGTAAAAACCTAATGAAAGTTTATAAGCACAAACTAACGCTGCTGTTTCCCGAATCACAAACTGTAACCATTCTTGCCATTGTTCAATAATATCATGGCGATCGCCTGCAATTCCTCCACAATTACCATTATCAAAAAGATGGCTATCAGGATCAGGTTCTAAAGCTACATAAAGTAAACTATTCTGTTGTTCGATGGCAATTAATAATTTATCAAAAAAGTTCATGGGTTAACGGTTGAAGGTTGACAGGTGCAGACAAGACCTAACTTAAAATTGTAATATTTTATGTTTGACCAGAAAATTTGATGATTTTTTTGAAGATAGCGATGGCGATGCCACAAGACGGCGGCATCGCCTTTGGAAAAATGAAAACACCCTGATATAATCAGAGGTTTTCGGCTGAAGTTGACGAACTTGACGCGACATAGCACGTCTCTACAGTCCTGTTCAATTTAATTTTAATTGGTGAACCCTTCTAAATTGAAGACTTCTTCCTCAGAATTATTCCCTAAATCCGTTGTTTCTTCCTGAATTAAATTAGAATTTTCTTCAGGGGAAATTACCTTTTCTTCCGTTAAATTAGCCGGGGTTTCTTGACGCAATGAAGTTCCATTTAAAGCTGTCCAAGTCGCTTCATTAACAGAATTACTCGTTTCTAACCCTTGGGCTGTTTGGAATTCATGCAACGCCGTTAAGGTGCGAGAACCCAAAATCCCATCAATGGGGCCAGGATTATAGCCTTTGGCTTCTAAACGTTCTTGTAAGATGCGGACATCGCTTCCCCGTGAACCTCTGGCTAAAAGGCTTTCCTCTTGAATCGGACTCGAAATTTGAGGTTCTGCCGATAACGCCTGCCAGGTATTTCGGTCTACAACCCCCGTCACTTCTAATCCTTTAGCAGCCTGAAATGCTCGAACAGAGGCCGTTGTCCGAGGGCCAAAAACACTGTCAATTTTCCCCGGACTAAACCCATGAGCTTTTAAATGTTGTTGTAACCCTGTCACCTGAGAACCTTCTGTTCCCTGGGATAACACCCGTTCCCGGCGGCGCGACGGTTGAGGTTCAACTTGATAAAATGGTTCAGAAAAAAGTTCTCGTCTTGCACCTTCTGTATCAGTAACACTAGACGTGAACCCGGAATTGCTGCCCTCCTGCCATGATTCTGTTAATCCTAAACTGGAATTCGACGTTGCGAACGCCACGGGAGCAAAAGCCGGAAGAACCAAAGAAAACAGGCCAGCAATAATAGCAGTTCTGATACCCATGACCCTTACCTTATTTCTATAAAGTTTGATTGTACTCAAATTCTAGTTTCTTGATTGGATTTTATCATCAGGAGGCGGATAGAATAAAGAGGATAAGGGGACAAGGGGATGAGGGGATGAGGGGATGAGGGGATGAGGGGATGAGGGTCAATCAAAAAAAAATTAACCCTCCTTATCATTTAGTCCAGAAGGGTTAATTCTTGAGAAAGATTTAATTTGATCAATCAGGATTAGACCGTTGCTAACTCAGGAGTTGGGCGTTTGCTATTACGAATTCCTTCAATAGCTGTAGCATAATCCGGTGCATTGAAAACCGCAGAACCTGCAACAATCGCATTAGCACCTGCTTCTAACACTTGCCAAGTATTATCACCTTTAAGACCACCATCAACTTCAATCCAGGGATTTAAACCCCGTTCATCACACATTTGGCGTAATTGACGAATTTTCGGCAGAATTCCAGGGATAAACTTCTGACCGCCAAAACCGGGGTTAACGCTCATGATTAACACCAAGTCACAAAGCTCTAACACATATTCAATTAATTCTAAGGGAGTTGAAGGATTCAAAACCACACCCGCTTGTTTGCCCAATTCCCGAATTTGGCCAAGAGTTCGATGTAAGTGGGGAGAAGCGTTGTGTTCAGCATGAACCGAAATAATATCAGCACCCGCCTTGGCAAACCCTTCAACATATTTTTCCGGTTCCACAATCATTAAGTGAACATCCAGAGGTTTTTGGGTCACGGGACGAATGGCTTCCACAATTAATGGCCCAATCGTAATATTGGGAACGAAACGGCCATCCATCACATCAACATGAATCCAATCTGCACCCGCTTCATCCACGGCTCGAATTTCTTCACCTAGACGACTAAAATCGGCTGATAATATAGAAGGAGCAATAACAATCGGTTTTTGGGTTGTGGTCATGGGGGAATCTGTTCTCCTGCATCTCAAGTTGTAACCAGTGTATCAGAATCGGGGTATGTGGAACAGGCATCTTGCCTGTTAAGCGGGTTTTCGGGTATTGAGTCTCTCAGAAATATTTTATTTTTTTCTACTTACTTACTTTTTTTCCACTATGAAAACGCATGACCTCTATGAGAATCCTGAGCAAGAACGTTTACAGTTGTTTGTGTATTTAATTCCCATTTTGGGTTTTTTCCCCGCATTATGGACATTGTATCGACAGGAAGGAACACGACAACAACAAGCGGTGAGTCGATTAGTAATTGTATTAGCGTTCAGTTGGTTAGCAGGACTGCTATTGTTAGAAGTTGGCTATCAAAGTACGGAATCGTTCACCTTGCCGATGTTATTAACCAGTAGTCTCTTGACAACTAGCTATTTTATCGTCAGTTTAGGGTTAATGATTCGAGTGTGGAAACGTCAACCGATTTGGCTACCTGGACTGAGCCGAATTGCTGAACAAGGATTAGGCAAACATCTGCCATAATAGGTTGGTTCTAAAATCATTTTCTCTATTGCTAGAAGTCTGTTATTCCTAATTTAGATCATTTATTGAGTGTGTGAGGAAGTCCGTGTCAGCACCAAGATATCAGAGTCAAAAACCATTGCCCAAACTGTCAAAACCCAGTCTGAGAAAATTAGCTCAATCTAGTCCCGGTCGTTGGTTAGGACTAGGTTTAGGTTTAGCTGGAGTCGCGATGATTTCAGCCACCGCCGGAGCCTTATTAGCGGTGTCTTTATCGACTACTCCCCTATTACAGCAAAAGTTAACGCCTGAAGAAGCGGCGGTTTTTTCTAAAAGTCAAATGGCAACCACCAACATGAAGTTGCCTGAACTCACCCGTCCGGTGAATATTTTAGTCATGGGGGTCAAGGTTTTAACCTCCGATTTAGAAGACAATCCTCATCCTGAATTGGGATACCATGCGTTAGTGGATTCCTTTAAAGGGTTATCGGATACAATGCTATTAATTCGCTTTGATCCGGCTAATAAAAAGTTAAAAGTCTTATCGATTCCCCGTGATACTCGTACCTATGTAGAAGGTCGGGGAATGACTAAAATTAATGATGCTAATTATTATGGTGGCCCCGCTTTAAGTGCAAAAGCTACCAGTGAATTATTAGGCGGTGTGGGAATTGACCGTTATGTCCGAGTCAATGTTCAAGGGGTGGAAAAATTCATTGATGCGATGGGGGGTGTGAAAATTTACGTTCCCAAAGATATGAAATATCAAGATGATAGTCAGCATCTGTATATTAATTTAAAACAAGGGGAACAACACCTGAATGGAGCGCAAGCTTTACAGTTTTTACGATTTCGTTATGATGCGTTAGGAGATATTGGTCGGGTACAACGTCAACAAATGTTAATTCGGGCATTCATGGAACAGGCGTTAGATGTGAGTACCATTTCTAAATTGCCTCAAGTTGTATCTATTATTCAATCTCATATTGATACAAATTTAAGCTTGGAAGAATTAGTCGCTTTAGTGAATTTTGCATCGGGAATTCAGCGAGAAAATGTTGAAATGCTGATGGTTCCCGGTGAATTTAGTGACCCGAAAGAATATCGAGCGAGTTATTGGTTACCCGATGCCAATCGCCTAGAAAATTTAGTTTCACAACATTTCGATTTTGGTCAAGATGTTTGGCAATTTGATAATATTGACCCGAAAGATTTAAGGATTGCCATTCAAGATAGTAATGATAATTCTGATGCCCTTGATCGATTAGTGGGAAATTTGAATGATGGCGGATTCTGGAATGTTAAAATTTCTAAACCTTGGACAGAACCTTTAGCAGAAACTAAAATTGTAGCTCAGGATGGCGATATTAAGAGTGCTGAAGCCTTACAAAAATCTTTAGGGTTTGGTAAAGTTGTGGTTGAAAGTACGGGCTATTTAGAATCGGATATTACCATTCAAGTCGGAAAAGATTGGCTAGAGAAATACAATCAACCCACTCCTTCTAATGTTCCTAATTGGGAATCTATTTCTCCTTCCAAAAAACAATTATAGCCAGTCTAAATGGTTTGTGATCAAATCCTGTAGGGGGTATCCCTTCCAACCCAGGGGCAAAGAGGGTGAGGAAGGATGCCACACCTACCCTAAAATAATATTACAATCGATTAAAAGGAAAATTAAAAGTCCCTCGTCCAGTTCATATAAATCCAAATGTCATCTTCTGAACCTTCGATAGAAACAAGTATTACCCCCACATCCTCTCGAAAAGATGCGGGTTTAGCACCCTTAGTGCTGACTTTGGTAGAATTAATTCGGCAATTAATGGAAGCACAAATCATCCGACGGATGGAAGGTAATACCCTGAGTGAGGAAGAATTAGATCGGGCTGCGGAAAGTTTGCGACAATTAGAAATTCAGGTGTTACAATTGTGTGAAATCTTTGAAATTGATCCGGCTGATTTGAATATTGAATTATCAGAATTTGGGACATTATTACCGAAATCAGGAACTTATTATCCGGGGGAAAGTTCACAAAACCCTTCAGTTTTAGAATTATTAGATCGGTTAATGAATACGGGAATTGTTGTTGAGGGAAGCGTAGATTTAGGGTTAGCCCAACTCAATTTGATTCATGCCAAATTAAGGTTAGTTTTAACTTCTAAACCTTTGTAGAAATCTTTTGGGGTTTAAACCTTATTGACTTAAAATAGAAAATAGGGAAAATATTTGCAGTGTTTCCTATAGGTTTTATGAGCATTAACGTTTATAATGGACAACAGATAGTGTGTTTACAGGGTTGTCAACAATCGCGCTCAAAGTAGGCACTCAAAACCGAATTCCTTGGATCTGATCTCAAGTCCATGATCCCCCTTATCAAGGGGGATCATGGGGGATCTGATCTTAGCTGTAATCAGGGGTTTTCGGCGGTCGTTGACAAACTTTGGTGCGTGCGCTGCGCTTACCCAGGCTACAAGTTAAATTAATAAGGGTTTTTAATTATGGAAAATGGTTTCTATTTATATGGAATTTTACCGACAAACCAAGTACGACCTTTAGGGTTATCGGGATTAGATCAACAACCGATTCAAACCCATCCGGTGAATGAGTTTAGCTTTTTATATTCCGCAGCCCAGCAAGATCGGTATTTAGCCAGTCGCCGGAATTTATTAGGCCATGAACAAGTCTTAGAACTGGTGATGCAACATGGTTATAGAAGCATTTTACCTTTGCAATTTGGATTAGTGATTCAAGATTGGGAAACTGTAGAAACGCAGTTAATTGTTCCCTATCAAGAACGGTTAAAACAATTGTTTCATAAATTAGAGGGAAAACGGGAAGTCGGAGTTAAAATTTTTTGGGAAGAACCGGAAGAATTAAATCGTTTAATGATAGAAAACCAAGAATTAAGAGAAAAGCGCGATCGCTTAGAAGGTAAACCGCTTAGTATGGATGAAGTCATTCAGATTGGTCAAGAAATTGAACAGGCGATGCAAGATCGCCAACAGGGAATTATTGAGAAATTTCAACACACCTTAAACCCCTTAGCAGAAGAAATTGTTGAGAATGAAACCTTAACTAATACGATGATCTATAATGCCGCTTATTTAATTCCTTGGGATACGGAACCTAAATTTAGTGATAAAATTGAAGAACTTGATCACTATTTTAAGAACCGCTTACGAATTCGCTATAATAATTTTACAGCCCCCTTTAATTTTGCCCAACTCAATCCTTAATCGGAGGTGTTATGGTCTTACGATTATTATTATCTCCAATAACAGCACCCTTTGGGGGGGTAATCTGGATCGGCGAACAACTCCTAGAACGGGCTGAAGCCGAACTAGACGATAAAGAAAACTTAAGTAAACGATTATTAGCCCTTCAGTTAGCTTTTGATATGGGAGATATTTCTGAGGAAGAGTTTGAAGTCCAAGAAGAAGAATTATTATTGCAAATTCAAGCCTTAGAAGATGAAAATGCAGATTCAATGAATTAAACCAATTTCCGAGACGGTTTAATTCTGTTTTCTGTGTGTTTCGCTGTACCCGACCTCTATTGATGTCAACAACCTTTGTAGAGACTAAGCATGGCTAGTCTCTACAGGGGATCATTCCCTGTTACCTGTTCCCTAGTGCTTGCTTGTACGAGTCAACGGCCAACTCCATGTTAATCTTAGTTTTTGTATTGCAGACACTCAACACACAAGCGCACAAACGATCATGTCGGACACTCCATCGTCTCAACTTTCAGAACAACCAACCCCAGAAGCCAACGCGAATGACATAGCGACTTCTGATCGCAGTGCTAAAACCCGCCAACTCTTAGGAATGAAAGGGGCAGCACCGGGAGAAACCTCCATTTGGAAAATTCGCCTACAGTTGATGAAACCGATCACCTGGATTCCCTTAATTTGGGGAGTGGTCTGTGGTGCTGCTTCATCAGGACATTTTTCTTGGTCACTGGAAGATGTGTTAAAAGTGGCGACTTGTATGTTAATGTCCGGGCCATTAATGACCGGGTATACCCAAACCCTGAATGATTTTTATGATCGCGAACTCGATGCCATTAATGAACCTTATCGTCCCATCCCTTCTGGGGCGATTTCCATTCCCCAAGTTGTCACCCAAATTTTATTGTTATTAGGATTAGGAATCGGGATTTCCTACCTGTTAGATACTTGGGCCGGACATGAATTTCCTATCGTTACCCTTCTGTGTATTGGGGGAGCATTTGTGTCCTATATTTACTCTGCACCCCCTTTGAAACTGAAAAAAAATGGCTGGTTAGGAAATTATGCTCTAGGAGCTAGTTATATTGCCTTACCTTGGTGGGCGGGTCATGCCTTATTTGGAGAACTGACCCCAACCGTGATGATTTTAACTTTGTTTTATAGTTTAGCTGGGCTAGGAATTGCCATTGTTAATGACTTTAAGAGTGTCGAAGGCGATCGCCAATTGGGGTTACAATCCCTTCCAGTGATGTTTGGGATTACAACCGCCGCCTGGATTTGTGTTTTGATGATTGATATCTTCCAAGCGGGGATGGCCGTTTATTTAGTCAGTATCAAGCAAAATCTCTATGCAACGGTGCTTTTACTGCTGGTAATTCCTCAAATTACCTTCCAAGATATGTATTTTCTACGCAATCCTGTAGAAAATGATGTTAAATATCAAGCAAGTGCCCAACCGTTCCTGGTATTAGGAATGTTAGTTGTGGGTTTAGCTTTGGGTCATGCGGTTTAGGGAGTTTCCCAAGTCCAGCAAAACCGCAGTTTCCCAACCCTCCTGAAAACTGGGATCAAGAAAAAAACCTTGATTTTCAGTGAGATCAGGCTTCGACAGCCAACTGTAGAGGCAAGTTTTGCTTGCCTTCTGCACTGTTAAAATTCACTGTCGAATGATTACCAAAACCACCGATTTGTCCGAACCAATGGAAGAATCTCAATTACCATCCCGACCTAAGACGGACTCAACTCCATCCGAAACCGAATGGGAGACTAACCCCAGTAACGTTTCAACCCAACCCGTTTTGATGTCATCCCCGATGACAACAGAACCTGAAATTGATGAAACTACCCCTGAATCGGTTTCTGAGTCTAATTCCCCGGAGGTCGCTTGGCATCATCGCGCCTTGAAGCGGTTAAATTCAGAATGGGTGAAACTGCGACAGAAACTGACATCCCCCAATGCTGAAGGGAAACTGTGGTATCGTCGTCCGAGTGTCTGGATTGGGGTTGGCGTGATGAGTGTCGGCGGTGGTGCGTTGGCTTATGGAGCTTGGCAATGGTATCAAATTGATCAAAGCTTACCCCCTGTTTCGGTAAATACAATGGCATCCTTTAGTCGGGATGGCACCATTACCATTAAAGCCGCCAATAGTGATATTTTAATGCAAACCGGGCCAGCAACACGGGAAAAACTGCGACTCAAACAAATTCCCGAAAAACTGGTACAAGCTTTTATTTCTACGGAAGATGTTCGTTTTTATGACCATGATGGGGTGGACTATCAAGGAATTGTTCGCGCCATTGGATCTAATGTCTTAGCGGGGGGAGTGGTTGAAGGCGGAAGTACCATCACCCAACAGTTAGCCAGAATTGTATATTTGAATCAAGAACATAGCCTCACCCGTAAACTTAAAGAGGCAATGGTGTCTTGGAAAATTGAAGATCAAATGAGTAAGGAAGATATCCTAGAACGCTATCTCAATTTAGTGTATTTGGGTTCAGGTGCTTATGGGGTAGCAGACGCGGCTTATGTTTATTTTAGTAAATCTGTGAATGAATTAACGTTGTCGGAAATGGCAATGTTAGCGGGTTTACCTCCCGCACCGAGTCAATATTCTCCTTTAGAAAATCCAGAGGCGGCGACGAAACGACGCAATATTGTTCTCCAACGAATGCAGGATGCTAAGGTGATCACGGCCACTGAAGCGCAAGCCGCGATGCAAGAAGCACTGAATCTTAAACCTAGTCAACCTAAACGGTTATTAGTTAAAGCGCCTTATTTTTCGAGTTATGTTCTGAAAGAACTCCCCCAACATATATCAAAAGACGCGATGGCAGCAGGGGGATTAACGGTTGAAACCAGTTTAGATTTAAAATGGCAAGAAGCCGCAGAAAAAACTGTTAAAGATGCGGTAGAACTTGATGGTGCAGGAGCTAATTTTGGTCAAGCTGCGTTAGTTTCTATTGAACCCAAAACCGGAGAAGTTAAGGCAATGGTGGGGGGATATCAATATAAAGAAAGTGAATTTAATCGGGTTACTCAAGCGCAGCGACAACCGGGATCAACCTTTAAAGGATTAGTTTATGCCGCAGCGATTGGGGCGGGTTTTTCCCCTTATGATAGTTATTTGGATGAACCTTATAAAGTTGATGGTTATCGTCCTCGAAATTATGGTAATAAACATTATGGCTGGATGTCGATGTCTGATGCCTTGAGCCGTTCTATTAATGTAATTGCTGTTAAAGTATTAGTGGATGTGGGGTTTGAACCTGCCATGAAATTGGCAAAAGAGATGGGGATTAAATCTCCTTTAAAACCGACTTATGCGATGGCTTTAGGTGCTTATGAAGTCAATTTATTAGAATTAACCAATGCTTATGGAACTTTAGCTGATGAAGGCAATTATATTCCGGCTCATGGGATTCGGCGAGTTTTAGATCAACAGGGAAATATCATTTATCAAGCTAAATTTAAACCCAAACGAGTTTTAGATAAGAATAGTGCTGCGATTACAACTTGGATGTTAGAAGGAGTTGTGAATGGGGGAACTGGAGGTGCTGCGGCTTTACCTAACCGAGACGTTGCAGGTAAAACGGGAACCTCGGAAGAAGCGAGAGATTTATGGTTTATTGGCTATATTCCTCAAGCTGTAACCGGAATTTGGTTAGGAAATGATAATAATGATCCAACCTGGGGTGCTAGTAGTAGCGCGGCTTATAGTTGGGGGGAATTTATGGGAAAAGTTGTTGAGGGAATGCCTGTTGAAAAGTTCCCAGAACTGCCTGAATTAGAAGGACGAAAAGGCAGTATTCAAGCGAAACCTCATGAACCCAATAGCATAGAAACGGGAACTAAAGTTGCTATTGAAGACGGTGATCCAGTACAAGGTTCCAGTGGGGATGGAACTTATACTAACACGGCTGAAACTTACAATAGCGGTTATTCAGATACGGGTTCCTATAGTGATAGCAACGGTTATTCCTCTGATGGATATTATGATAACTCTTCTTCTGGGGGATATTCTGAGGGCTATTCTTCCGATGGTTATTCTTCCGATGGTTATTATGATGGAGGATATTCGGAAGGTTCCAACCATTACTAAACAGCTAAATTTGATGAAACGCGCTAAAATTTAGTTATGTTTGATTGCGATCGCCGGGTTTAAGGAGACTGTTCGATTATGGATGAACTCAAACCAATTTTACAAGAATTAACTCATGAACCCATTGCATTTTTAGGGGGGTTTTTCTCAGGTTTATTAAAATTAAACCTGAATGATGATCCCGTTAAAACTTGGCTAGAGAAACAAGGAGGAACCTCTGTATCTAGCCCCTCTGATTCTAAAAATAATAACGGAAATTCAGGCGGCCCTCAATCGATCACGATTGATTAATCAGTTATCAAGTATCCGCATCATCAAGTATCCGCATCATCAAGTATCCGCATCATCAGTTAGCAGTTATCAGGTATCAAGAGGTTAATAGCCAGAAACATCAGCGTGCGAAGCGCAGTCTTCGCCTGCACAAAAAAACCATCAACCTTGATCGCATCTTTTTGCTTTTTGGGGTAAAATAGAATAAATACTTAATCATTCACGGTAATCGGGTAGGGAAACTTCGGTGAAAGTCCGAGGCTGTGCGGCAACTGTAAGTTAGGTTATTTCTAACAAGCCAGAATGCCTACCGATCACTTGGCTCTATACCTGCCTCACACGGGGAAGGAGATTTAAACTTAACATGACTCATAACACAGAACTTTCCATTCAACCCTCAAACTCGACATTTCCAGCCTTACCTCTACAGCGTCCGTTATTACTCATCGGTCATGGAACCCGTGATACGGATGGACGAGAAACCTTTTTAGAATTTGCTCAAGCCTATCAACAATTAGATCACTCTCGCCCGGTGGTTCCTTGTTTTTTAGAATTAACAGGGCCTACCATTCAAGAAGGAATTGATCGCTGTATTGAACAAGGTTATACGGAATTATCCGCCTTACCTTTATTATTATTTGCAGCGCGACACAATAAATTTGATATTACTAATGAGTTAGATCGAGCCAAACAACGACATCCGCAATTAACCTTTCATTATGGCCGACATTTTGGCATTAGTCCCAATATTTTAGAATTATTGCGATCGCGTTTACATCAATTAGAACAGCCGGAATTAAACCCTTTAAACATTCCTAATTCCGAAACTGTATTATTATTTGTCGGACGAGGAGCCAGTGATCCTGATGCGAATGGAGATGTTTATAAACTGGCTCGAATTCTTTGGGAAGGAAGCGGATATTTAACCGTTGAGACCTGTTTTATTGGCATTACTCATCCCCGTTTAGAAGAAGGATTTCGTCGCGCTCGACTCTATCAACCCAAACGAATTATTGTCTTACCTTACTTCTTATTTACTGGGGTTTTAGTTAAAAAAATCTTTGATATAACAGCCCAACAACAGGAACAATATCCTGAAATTCAAATGACTTGTTTACCCGAAATGGGCATTCAACAGGAACTTTTACACCTCTTACGAGAACGGGAAATAGAAACCCAACTCGGAGAAGTTCAAATGAACTGTGAAATGTGCAAATTCCGGTTAGCTGCAATTTCAGGAAATCATCATCATCATGATCACAGTCATGATCATCATCACCACCATCATCATCATCATGATCATGACCATCCCCCAGTTGATCCCTATGCCAAATTAGAAGATTATCATCAACGTATTTGGAATACACCTTAATTGATTCTGTAGAAACCCAAACTTGGATTGAATTTGCTATCTTAGATGTAATTACATCAATACTGAAACAGATCAAGAACTTTCTTTATAGAAGTTATAATCAAGTCTTAGGGGGTGTTGTTATATGAAATCCTATTATAGATGCTAAAGATGATTCCCCCTGTAGAGACGTTGCATGCAACGTCTCTACAGGGGGGAATTTGTAGCAAACATTTAGGGATTTCAAATTAATATGATTAATAGCCCCTCTCCTGGGTTACTTAAACACTAACTACCCCTCTTTTCTCCCTGATCCCCCTACTTTCCCTGCCATCCTCTTCTATGGATTTACTGCGATCGCTTCCCATTGGACTATATTTAGAACAACCGATTACTTGGTTACATCGTTTAGATGCCAGGGTTAAGTTAGTGTGGTTGATGAGCTTTTTAGTCGCTCCGTTATTAGCTAACCCTTTATGGCGATTAGTATTAGTCGGGTTGTTAATTTTAATCACCTTATTGGCTCGAATTCCGTTACGAGTGTGGAAGCGACAAATGGGGTGGTTACTGATGTTTTGTGGGTTACTTTTTCTAGTCAGTTGTATTATGCCCGATGGTTTAGCCGTAGACCATCAACCTCGACTTCCTGAACAGGAATTAAGCTTTGATTTATTGGCAAATAAACCAGAGCAACAACAAAAGAATCAAGCTTCTAACTCAAGCCTAACTTTACCTCAACCAACGTCCTATCGGTATGTGTTATTTGCTCAAGGGCCGTTTGAAATCACCCGTTATTCTGTAGACTTAGGAATCAGAACCAGTACCTTATTATTTACCCTTGTTTATAGTACAAATTTGTATTTGCTAACCACTGCTTCTGAAGAAATTGCAATGGCTTTAGAAAGTTTAATGGAGCCGTTACGAGGGTTAAAGTTACCCGTTACAGAAATTGCTTTAACCCTAACCCTATCATTACGATTTTTTCCGCTAGTTTTAGAAGAAATTCAAAATTTAATCCGTTCCGTGCGAACTCGTGCTATTAATTGGAAAAAACTAGGGCTAAAACGAACAATTCAGGTTTGGTTAACCATTGCCGAACGACTTCTACAAAACTTATTATTACGCGCCGAACAAATTTCCAGCGCCATGCAAGTCCGAGGGTTTACCAGTCCCAACCAGCATCGGGTGGAATGGCATCAACTGCGCTTTAAATACCGGGATAGCATCGCCTTGTTCGGTTTAGCCTTATTCTGGGGTGTGCGTTTAATTTGGGGCGGAGAACTTTAAACCCTGAAGTGGATCAGTCAAACTAAATTGACCATAGGCTTGTATAATTGATAGCTTGGATTATTCAAATTCCTGTTAAGCTGTTCCTCAATTAACTTTATTGGTTGTTTTTTAGATTTAATGACCACTGAAACTTACATGAACCATCCCAACTTCGGGTTATTGTTTAAAATATGCCCGGTTGAGGATCATCAAGAATTGTTCACAACCCTTTACGCCCAACGTCTATTTTTCTTAGTGACGCAGGGGCCAACGGGATTAAAATTTGAACCCATTAGCCGTTCTGATGCGAAACTTCTCGTCGAAATTCGCTTAAGAATGCTGCGCCGAACTGGACAAGCCGAGGAATATAAAAAACTCCAAGATGTCCATCACAATACGTTTCAATAATTTCCGATCGGTGTCTGTTAATGATTGACGGTTAACCGTTGACAGACAACCGTAAATTGATAAAAAAACGATTATGATTGATTTGATCACAGAACAAATTATTAAAATTCGAGCTTCTATTCCTGAATCTGTACGATTAATTGCGGTCACAAAAACGGTTTCCGTTGAAGCCATGCGGATAGCCTATGAAGCCGGAATTCGAGATTTTGCTGAAAATCGAGTCCAGGAAGCGGCTGAAAAATATCCTCAATTACAAGATCTTCAGGATATTACTTGGCATTTAATTGGTCATTTACAAACCAATAAAGCTACAAAAGCATTACAACTGTTTCAATGGATTCAATCTATCGATAGTTTGAAGTTAGCTTTGCGTTTAGATCGGTTGGCGGGAGAGTTGGGGTATCAACCTCAAGTCTGCCTTCAGGTGAAGATTTTACCCGATCCCAATAAGTCTGGCTGGACTATCCCCCAACTCTTGACAGAATTACCCCAATTAAACCAATGCCAGCATCTTAAAATTAAAGGCTTAATGACCATTCCCTGTTTAGGGTTAAGTGAGTCAGAAACCCTGGGTGTTTTTGAGCGCACCCGTGAGTTAGCAGAAACAATTCAACACCAGAATTGGACTAATATTGAGATGCAACAATTGTCAATGGGAATGTCAGAAGACTATTCTCTAGCCATTCAAAAAGGTGCTACGATGATCCGACTAGGACGAATCATTTTTGGGCAGAGGAGGAATTAAACCAAAAACTTACTGTAAAATAGGCAAGTCTTACAAAAAATCAATATAGCCAAACCCTCAATTTACCCCTCATGGGAGTTGAGTTAAGATTCTAAAGTCGTACTGGAGACTAAACCGTGAACAGACTTTTTACTAGACTAAAAGATTTTGTAGGGTTCAATGACTCTGTAGAATACGATTACGAATACGATGAGATGGAAGGGGATCGCTATCCCGGTAACTATCCCCCCCCACAGGAACAACCTGTCCCTCAACCGATGGCGGCAGAAGAACCTCGTGCATCTCGTCGTTCACAACGATCTGTTGGATCTATGGGTAGTGGTGTAATGTCTGAAGTTGGAATGGGATCAACCATGAATAATGTTATTGGAATGCCCGGCGCTCTGAATGGTATTTCTGAAGTGGTGGTGATGGAACCCCGCACTTTTGAAGAAATGCCCGCAGCTATTCGCGCCCTCAAAGAACGCAAATCTGTGGTTTTAAATTTAACCTTAATGGACCCAGATCAAGCTCAAAGAGCCGTTGACTTTGTGGCTGGGGGTACCTTTGCTCTTGATGGTCATCAAGAACGCATTGGCGAAAGCATTTTCCTGTTTACCCCCAGTTGTGTTCAAGTCAGAACTCAAGGCGGTAACGTCGTCCACGAAGGCATTCCTCAAGCACGTAACCCCCGCATGGCGGCTCCATCGGCCCCCGTTTGGCAACCGGAACGCGCCCAGGCTATTCAGTAAACGGGCAGGGTGATAAGGGGACAAGGGGACAAGGGGACAAGGGGATAAGGGGACAAGGGGACAAGGGGACAAGGGGACAAGGGGATGAGGGGATAAGGGGACAAGGGGACAAGGGGATGAGGGGATAAGGGGACAAGGGGATGAGGGGATAAGGGGACAAGGGGGAGAGGGTTAACTTGTGTAAAAACGCGGCTGGTCAAGTTCAGACCGTAGGCTCTAAGTAAATCTAACCACTGATAACTGATAACTGATAACTGTTCCCTATTCCCTGTTCTGTAGCATTAATTTCAGGATTTAATATTACAAGTTTAATTTATGTTTAAATTAGGTGTAATTGGTGGCGGGGTGATGGGAGAAGCTCTCATCTCCCGCTTAATTTCTGCTCATATTTATCAACCTTCTGAAATTATTATTAGTGACCCTCAACAAGAGCGTCGCAATAGTTTGGCGCAACAGTATGGTGTTGTTGTAACCGCTAATAATCAAGAAATAACTCAGGCAACGGAAGCTCTTTTATTAGCGATTAAACCCCAAATTTTTGAAGCGATCGCCACGGAATTAGCGGGGGGTGTGACCTTAGGAGTGGATACGGTTGTTTTGTCTATTTTAGCAGGAGTTCCTCTTAATAAATTAGAAACGGCTTTTCCCAAACATCCGGTGATTAGAATTATGCCCAATACTCCAGCAACCGTCGGGGCGGGTGTGAGTGCGATCGCTTCTGGAAAATTGGTGCACCCCCCCCATTTAGATCTCACCAGACGCATTTTTCAGGCCGTTGGAGACGTGGTAGAGGTGTCAGAGGCTTTAATGGATGCCGTCACCGGATTATCGGGTTCTGGCCCCGCTTATGTGGCGATTTTAATTGAAGCTTTAGCCGATGGAGGTGTCGCGGCTGGACTTCCTCGCCCTATTGCCTCTAAATTAGCGTTATCAACGGTATTGGGAACGGCCCAACTCCTCTCACAATCTAACTTACATCCAGCCGAACTCAAAGATCGTGTTACCAGTCCAGGGGGAACTACCATCGCCGGGGTTTCCCAACTGGAAAAAGCGGGATTTCGTTCAGCTTTAATAGAAGCGGTCAAAGCTGCAACTCAACGGTCAAAAGAGTTAGGACGTTAATTGACGGTTGAGGTACTCTTGTCAGTGCTTCCCCATCCCCAGTTCCCTACTCCCCACTGATAACTGATCACTGTCAGGGAAGTACGACATAAGAGTACGGTTTTTTCCATTTTAGGTTTTGAAGAAATCATCCATTATTAGAGATGTAAAGCAAAGCAATTCCTAAACAAAAACCTAAACAATCTCAAAGGAGAACACTAATGATGCTGTTAACTCGTTTTTCTTTTCCCGGTTTTGCAGAAATTGAAAACATTCAACGTCAAGTTGATCAAGTTTTAGATGAATTAACCCAAACTCAAGTTGCTACAGACTGGACTCCGGCGGTACAACTGGAAGAAACCCCAGAACAATATATTATCCGGGCTATTATCCCCAATTTAGATAAAAATGAATTAGATATTGAAGTCGCAAAAAGTGGGGTTGCGATTTCGGGTAAAACTCTTGAAACCGAAGTTTCTGAAGGTCACAAAATCACTCATTCTGAATTTCCTGTCGGCCAATTTCATCGAGTAGTTCCCCTTAATGAAGCCATTGTGCAAACAGAAGTTCAAGCTGAATACGCTGACGGAATTCTAACCGTTACGTTACCGAAAGCACCGGAAGTGATTCATCGCGTTGTTAAGGTGAATTTAAACTCTGAATCTCAATCATAATCGCAACGGTGGGCATTGCCCACCTTTTTTTGATCTTAGAGATTTTCGCTATAAAATCTATTGGATGGCTGGGGAGGATCACTCCTATCAGAAGTCTAGCTTTGATTTGTGGCTGGGCTTGTCTAACAATTGCAGCTTTAAAAACCTAAACAATAGCCACAATTTAGTTAACTAATTATGATACTTTAATATAAAGGCTGACAACTTGCGAGATACATTCAGATTTTTAACAAACAAATGGGAAGTGACACAATTGTTCTTTTATCCCGCCGAGAAATTGAAAAAATGCGTCAAGCAGGACGTCTGGCGGCACAACTGTTAAATCATCTTGAACCGATGATTAAACCGGGGGTCAGTACCCTGGAACTTAACGATGAAGCGGAACGCTGGACACAGGAACAGGGTGCTCGCAGTGCTCCCCTAGGGTATCACGGATTCCCAAAATCAATCTGTACCAGTGTTAATGAAGTCATCTGTCATGGTATCCCAAACGCGAAACAGATTCTTCAAGATGGAGATATCATCAATGTGGATGTCACCCCGATTCTGGATGGTTATTATGGTGATGTCTCTCGCACCTTTTTTGTTGGAACACCCTCTCCCGTGGCTCAAAAATTAGTCGAAGTCACGGAAGAATGTTTAAGACGGGGTATTGAAGCGGTTAAACCCAATGGACGCATTGGCGATATTGGGGCGGCGATTCAAGACTATGCGGAAGCCCACGGGTTTTCGGTGGTGCGAGATTTTGTCGGTCATGGGGTGAATACAGTCTTTCATACGGCGCCTCAAATTCCCCATTATGGAGAACGGGGAAAGGGAAAACGTCTGCGTCCAGGGATGGTTTTTACTATTGAACCGATGATTAATGAAGGAACCTGGGAAGCTAAAGTTTTAGATGATGGTTGGACAGCCATTACCCGTGATCACAAACTCTCGGCCCAATTTGAACATACCGTTGCGGTGACAGAAACAGGTGTAGATATTCTAACCTTAGCAGAATAAATAAGTAGAGACGTTGCATGCAACGTCTCTACGGGGGCTTTTGGGAATCATCTATAGCCCCAATTTGATTTAAGCCATTACCATTCCGCCATCAACATTAAACACTTGACCCGTAATATAAGCTGCTGCTGGGTCTGCGGCTAAAAAGCGAATCATTCCCGCCACTTCTTGCGGTTCACCATAACGACCCAAGGGAATAAATTTGAGAATTTCTTCCGTATTTTTCAACTCTTTGGTCATATCTGTAGCAATAAATCCGGGCGCAACCGCATTCACCGTTACCCCCCGACTAGCTAATTCTTTGGCTACTGTTTTTGTAAACCCAATCACCCCCGCTTTGGCTGCACTATAATTGGCTTGGCCGGGGTTGCCCATTTGTCCCGCAACAGAAGTAATATTAATAATTCGTCCCGACTTTTGTTTGAGCATAATTTTACTAGCAAGGCGAGTGCACAGAAATACCCCAGTTAAGTTCAAATCAATCACCGCTTGCCAGTCTTCGGGCTTCATTCTTAACAGTAAAGTATCACGGGTAATCCCGGCATTGTTCACTAAAATATCAACTCTTCCCCAGGTTTCGGTGACTTTGTTAAATAAGGTATCCACTTGATCTACTTTGGACACATCTGCTTGGAGTGTGATCGCTTCTCCCCCCGCTTCTGTAATTTCAGCAACCCCTTCATCTGCGGCGGTCGAAGAACTCGCATAATTAATCACCACTTTAGCGCCTTCTGTAGCTAATGCCAAGGCTGTCGCGCGACCAATACCCCGTGATCCCCCCGTGATGATCGCCACTTGTCCTTTTAAGTGTTGTAGATTTTCGGGTAAAAGTTCCATTCAATTGTTTCTCCAACTGTTATTGCATACTTCTGCTTGATGATATATTATATTAATTGTTATATATCCTCCATAAATGTCTAACGTGTTACTATTCGTCATACCGTTAAAAAGCTCCAAAGTTTCCAAATCTTGGGAACTTGTCTCTAAGCTAGTTGAAAGGACATTAAAATCGATATGCAATCAAACTTCACCTGATTTTAGAGTTATCGTTGTTTGCCATGAAAAACCCCAGATAGAATTTAATCATCCTAACATAAGTTATATTGAAGTTGATTTTCCGATCCCAGAACAAGACCTTAAATCTAAAAGGTTAGATAAGGGTCGAAAAATCTTGTGGGGATTGATTGAGGGACGACAATTCAACCCGTCGCATACTATGATTGTAGATGCTGACGATTGCGTTAGCAAACACCTAGCAGGATTTGTTAATCAAAACCCTCAAAATAATGGATGGTTTGTAAATAAAGGGTATGTGTATCAGCCAGGAAGTAAGTTTATATATTTGCGGAGAAAGGCATTTAATAAATTGTGTGGAACTTGTAACATTATCAAATATGAACTGCATAATTTACCTGATGATATAAGCCAGGATTATCCAGAAATTAATTTGTTTTATGCGAGTCATCAAGATGTAGAAAATGAAATAGCGCAAAGTGGAAATCCTATCAAAGCATTACCATTTATAGGGGCGGTATATATAGTAGGTAACCAAGAAAATATTTATTTACGAGATAGTAGCTTATTTTTAGAAAACAATCAGGATAAAGGAATTCTATGGAAGCTTAAGTATTTACTAAATTTTCAGTTATTGACCACATCAACTCGCGAAGAATTTGGGTTATACGATATTGTTAATTAACTGGATCTCCTCTACTTATGGTGATAATTAAGGCTTATATAATCTGAACTTTTATGAGAATTAATGACTTCTAATAACGAACTAAACGAATGGTGTAACTCCTTCTTGTGGATAGATCTCGGATTAACAACGTAGCTTACGCTACATTTTACCTTATTTATTGAGGATAGCCAATTTCACTCGCAACGATAACAAAGTTAACTTTTCGTTACATACTTGTCGATTTTCTCGCCCACTTACTTATGGGAAGAATCGTTATAATGAAGGTGCAAAACTGTCTGGTGATGAGCTATGGCTGTGAAACAAACCTTTAATAGCTTTCAAGAATTACTCGACCATTCCCATGTTCCGGTGTTAGTGGATTTTTACGCAACGTGGTGTGGCCCTTGCCAAATGATGACTCCTATTTTAGAAGAAGTCAATCAAGAAATGAGTCAACAAATCCAAATTGTTAAAATTGATAGTGATAAATACCCGGAACTTGCGTCTCAATATCATATTATGGCATTGCCTACCTTAATGTTATTTAAAAATGGTCAACCCGTTGGTCGCCATGAAGGGGTTTTACGCTCACCAGAACTGGTTCAATGGGTGTATGGTTTACTGTAATTGATGTATACGCCCAGTCACGCTATTTTAAATTTAGCAATTTTGGGAAAAAAAACTGATCCCGAAGCAAATTTATGGATTATTTTGGGGGGAATATTACCGGATATTCCCATTTTTTTATTCTATGGATGGGCAAAATTCATCACTAAAATGCCCGAATATAAAATCTGGTCAGAGGGGTATTATTCCCCAACAATGCAAACAATTGTTGCAATTTCTCATTCGATTCCTATCGCTGTGATTGGGTTAGCGATCGCTACATTTTATCAATGGCAAATCTTACAAATCTTCTGTTTAAGTTTAATCTTACATTCCGTATTTGATTTACCTGTCCATCACGACGATGCTCACCGCCATTTTTTTCCCTTTAGCGATTATCGATTGATTAGTCCGTTTTCCTATTGGGATAGAAAACATTATGCTGATCAGGTTAATTTAGTCGAGATTCTATTGGTAATTCTCGCTACAATTCGGATGTTTTCTAGGATGTAATTTTCCTCTGTAATCGGAAATTCTTGACTTACAAAGGTTCAATTTCAATATAAACTCCTGTTTCTTTGGAATCAGGATCAAATTCAACGCTTAATTGCGGTAAACAACTTAAACGGTCATCAATTAAAACCCCAGCACCATTTAAGGTTAACGCATCTAAACACGCACCTGCTAAATTATCAATATCCGAATTTGTCCGATGATTTCCTAATAATCGAATCACAATGGCGGCTTTGCGTAAAGGAAATTTATGGGTAATATTTTGTTCTGAAATTTGCCGATAAATTTCTACTTCTGCACGATTTCGCCAAGCGCGATAACGGGGAGGTAAATAAGTTCCATTGCTGGTTACTCTAGGACGTGCTTTGGGAACAACAACCCCAGGAATCATTAATTTAATTACTTCTGCGGTTTTTTTAGCAGGTTTTGGAGGTTCAATGGGTTCAGGTTCAGGAGGGTTAATCGGAGTAAATTCAACATCAATAATCGATTCTTTCGGATTAATCGTAATTCGAGTGACAGGAGATTCTAAGACTTCTGGTTTTTCTGGAATTGGAGAATTTTTCAGGGTAGGAGATTCGCCTGTTAAAATCATCTCAAACCCGGGTAGAGACGAGCCATGGCGCGTCTCTACCGGGGGTTGGGGAATAAGGTTTTGAGGTGCAATTTGAGGCGATTTAGACGAAATAATTTTAACCTCATCCGTTGAATTTTGAGGTTGATCATCTGGTAAAATAGGCTTAACCGGAAAAACAAGAGTTTTTGAGGGGTTAGGATTAGAATCAATAGTTGAGGAAAAAACACTAGGATTCACCCCAGGCATTTTTTTAGCAATTTGCATATATATGGCGGCGGTTTGGGGGGAAAACTTAAAATGTTCGTTAAACCAAACTTGCCAATGTTCAGGGGATAATTGAGCTTGAACGTGCAGCAACCATTCTCCAGCATTGCGCGCATGAATCAAGGAGGTTTGTGGAGTGTCTAAACATTTTTGGTGTTCCTGATTAATGCGTTCTGCAAAATCATCTAAGGTGGGGAGAACTTGAGAATCACTGAGAATTTGCAAATAGGTTGACAACATTAAATAAAAGTTTTGAATTTCAACAGGAAGTCGGTGATAATTTGCCCCCATCCAAGAGAAAAAGGGGAGAGTTAAAGCATTGGCATGGGGGTTAGAAGGTTGATTCACCGACGGTATATTTAGTATTGATGAATTCCGAAAGTTGAGCTAGGCGTTGGATTCTTCCATCCAAAACTGTAAGCTTTGTTTTTTGATGTCCGATTTCATTAAAACTCCCGGTTCTTTTTGCATGGGTAATATATCTAAAATATCGGTTTGAGCGCAATATTTCAAGTCATCATAACACCCTAAACGCAATAACCGTTGACCATGACTGGCATGATTTAACAATTCAAACAGTTTATTTTGCCATTGAGAATATAATGCAATTGCCCCAAACACTTCATCATTGCCCGCAAAATCATCTAAAGGATAACCCATTTCATTGACTAAATTTTGGGCAATTGCTCCCGCGCAGGCGGTGTCTTCAAGGGAATAGCTGCCTTCCCAACCGGAACCTAAGACCCAAACGGTTTCTGGTTTTTTTGTGATCAGATATTCTACAATGGCCCGTCGATTAATAAAAGCGGCGGTTAACACGACAGCAGCGGCTTGAACTCGTTCTAAACTGCGGGTTCCATTGGTCGTGGTCATAAATAATCGTTTGCCTTTCACCACTTCTGGGGTACAACTCAAGGGAGAATTGCCTAAATCAAACCCATCTACCATTGCACCCCCCCGTTCACCGACACGAATGCGTTTGTCGGCGGGCCATTTTTCGCTCGTTTGCATTAAGGCATCAATATCGCTGAACACTTGTACCGCCTCGGCTCCGGCATTTAAGGCGGTGGCGATGGTGGTAGTTGCGCGTAACACATCCACGACAATTGCACAGTCGGGAAGAACATTCGCAGGGGCCAGTTCAGGAGTATGATAGACAAAAAATTTCACGGTTGGGACTGTGTTGGATAAAATTGCCAATTTTTATTGTACATAGAATTGGCTCAAAAATTGAACGTAAAATTAATTATATCTTAAATCGATGACTATTTTGAGATTATTTTAGCACAAAAACATGAAAAATAAAACTATTTTATTCTTAAGTAATGGTCACGGAGAGGATACTTGTAATGGAGAGATTATTAAACAGTTAGAATCTTTAGATTCTACCGTAAAAATTGCGGCTGTTCCTATTGTTGGAGAAGGTCAGGTTTATCGTCGCTTAGGGGTTCCGATTCTCACCCCTACTCAAACTTTACCATCGGGGGGATTTTTATATATGAATCCTTTTGTTTTTCTGAAAGATATTACATCGGGTTTAATCGGATTATTGTGTAAACAATTACAAATTATTAGGAAAGAAGTTAAAAATTATGATCTTGTGATGGTGACTGGGGATATTGTTGTGGCTGCGATTGCTTATTTAACCCAAAAACCTTATATTATTTTTCTGTCTGCCTATTCTAGTTATTATGAAGGAAAACTCAATTTAGGGTTAATTCTTCCTTATTTGCTGAATCATAAGCGTTGTTTAGCCGTGTTTACACGGGATCAGTTTACCGCAGAAGATTTACAAAAACAAGGGATTAAAAAAGCTCAATTTGTGGGAACTCCCATGATGGATAATCTTACCCCAACAAAAGTTAATTTAAACCTAGATTCTGGCTTTCCCAGGGTTGCTATTCTTCCGGGATCTCGACTTCCTGAAGCTCTCAATAATTTGAAATTATTATTAAAATTAGTTGAATTGATTGATAATAAGAATCTGCAAAAAATTCAATTTCGAGTCGCTGCTGTTCCTGGTTTAATGGTAGAATTAGATGAACTAGCACTATCCTTGGGTTGGCAACACCAAACCGGAATATTAATCAGTAAAACAGGGTTAAAAGTGATGTGTTATTGTGATAGTTTTGCCGACATTTTAAACGAAGCTGATTTAGTTCTAGGAATGGCTGGAACTGCTAACGAGCAAGCGGTGGGACTGGGAAAACCTGTGATTACAATTCCCGGGAATGGCCCCGCCTTTACCTATCGATTTGCTGAAGCGCAGTTGAGATTATTAGGAGCATCAATTCAATTAATTGGAACAAAACCTGCGGATGATAGTATTTTAGATAAAGCTGCGGAAACAGTAATACAAACCTTACAAAATTCCGACTATTTAAAATCCTGTTTAAAAAATGGGGAAGAACGCATGGGGAAACCGGGAGGAAGTTTAAAAATGGCTCAATTTATTAGAAACCGGGTTTCTTGAAGAAAGCGGGTTTCTGACAACCTCTAAATTTAAAAAAGAATCATGAAAAAAAAATTATTCGGTGGTTTAATCTATTTTTTGAGTCTATCCCAACCCGTTTGGGGTCAAACTGAATCTGCTTCTCAAAAAATCTGTCCAACAGAACTAGAACCCGCCATTAATACCCTTGTAAATCGTCCCCAATTTCAACAATCTCGCTGGGGAATTTTAATCGAAACCTTAACCCCCGGTACAACTCTTTATAATCGAGATAGTCAATATTATTTTATTCCCGCTTCAACGGTTAAACTCTTAACAACGGCTGCGGCTTTCCAAAAATTAGGAGCAAATTTTAAAATCAGAACCTCGGTTTATGGGGATCATCAAGGGAATATTTATATTGTTGGAAGAGGCGATCCCAGTTTAACCGAAACTCAACTGAAAGATTTAGCACAACAGTTAAAAAATAAAGGGATTAATCAGATTAATCAATTAATTGCGGTCGATGGTTATTTTACAGGTTCACCCATAAATTCTACTTGGCAATGGGAAGATGTACAAGCGGGTTATGGTGCACCGATTAATAGTTTAATATTAAATCAAAATTCCTTAGATTTAATTCTTTCTCCCCAAGGGGTCGGACAACCGTTAAAAGTAAATTGGGTACGTCCAGAACAAGCAACAGCTTGGACAATAGAAAATCAAACCAAAACGGTTAATAAAAATGAACCGGAATTTATAGAGATTGGACGAGATTTAACTAAACCCATTATTCGAGTTTCAGGACAATTAAGAGTCGGTGCGGAACCTGAACCCGTTTATGTCGCCGTTGTGGAACCGACGGAGAATTTTATTCAAGAATTTAAGCAGGTTTTAATTAATTCGGGAATTCAAGTTTTGCAAACTTCAATTGCGGTTAATTTTTCCTATCCTTCAGAAGAATTAGCCTGGGTAGAATCTCCCCCTTTATCTGAATTAATTAAAACCCTAAATTTAGAAAGTAATAATGTTTTTGCTGAGTCTCTCTTAAGAACTTTAGGGGTACAAAATTCTCGGTCTGATAGTGTAGAATCAGGATTAAAAGAAATTCAATTAATGTTAACCCAATTAGGCGTTAATCCCCAGGGTTATCACTTAGTTGATGGTTCAGGACTCTCTCAGAATAATTTAGTGACTCCTTTAGCTTTAGTTCAAACTTTAAGACTAATGACAGGTTCTCCCGTTACAGAATTATATCAGAATTCCCTCCCCGTTGCGGGAATCAGTGGCACATTAAAAGGACGATTTCAAGATAGTTCGGCTGTCGGAATTGTCCAAGCAAAAACGGGAACTTTAACCGGAGTTTCATCCTTAGCCGGGTATATTTCTCCCCCTGATTATCAACCGTTAGTTTTTAGTATTATGATTAATCAAACTCACTTACCCACGTCAGAACTCAGAAAAGCTATTGATGATATTGTATTATTATTAACCCGCTTAAAATCCTGCCCTTAACCTTTGTTTTTGCTCCCTTTCAAAAGGGTAGCTAACCCATAACAATATCGGGAATGGGCTGAAGAATAACAACAAGTTTTTGATATAATTTTGATACTATTTTAATCCGACTTGAGAATGAACGTACCCACAGCCACTTTATTAGTCTCTTGTCCTGACCAAAAAGGGTTAGTTGCTAAAATTGCGAATTTCATTTACTCTAATGGGGGAAATATTATTTATGCTGATCAACATACGGATTTTACGGCTAACATTTTTTTAACTCGAATTGAATGGCAATTAGACGGATTTAATTTACCCCGTGATGTCATTGCACCTGCTTTTAGTGCCATTGCTAAACCCTTAAATGCCCATTGGCAATTGCATTTTTCCGATACCATTCCTCGGTTATCCATTTGGGTGACAAAACAAGATCATTGTTTATTAGATTTACTCTGGCGATGGCAAGCTCAAGAACTAATAGCAGAAATTCCCTTAATGATCAGTAATCATTTAAAATTAAAACCCCTTGCTGATCAATTTGGCATTGATTTTTATCATTTACCCATTACAGCAGAAAATAAATTAGAACAAGAAGCTCAACAGTTAGAACTCTTAAAAAAATATAAAATTGATTTAGTCGTTCTTGCTAAATATATGCAGATTTTAAGTCCTCAAATTGTCGATAATTATTCTAAAATTATCAATATTCACCATTCTTTTCTCCCGGCTTTTGCGGGTGCAAATCCCTATCAACGAGCCCATGAACGGGGGGTTAAAATTATTGGGGCAACCGCCCATTATGTCACGGCAGATTTAGACGAGGGGCCAATTATTGAACAGGATGTTGTGCGGGTCAGCCATCGAGACACCGTAGAAGATTTAATTAGAAAAGGTAAAGATTTAGAACGATTGGTTTTAGCGAGGGCCGTTCGTTTACACTTACAAAATCGCGTGTTAGTCTATGGAAATCGAACAGTTGTTTTTGCTTAAATTCTCAAAAGGATGATCCCATGAGCCAAACTTTACAAGAGTTACAAACAGAATGGAACAGCATTAAAGCAGAAGTTAATGCCATTAAATTTCAATATGATACCTTGCGAAATAAGCGTTCTAACCTTCATGTTACGGTCTTATTTACCTCAGATTCTTCTCCAGAATCTCTAGCACTCCTACAACAACAAACTCAAGAAGAAGCTAATCGCTGGTCATTGGATTTACAACAACTCGATCAAGAAATTCAAGCCACTCGTATTAAATTAAGACAAATCCGTGCTAAACTAGCGGTTAAACAAGCACAAATCTATCGATTTCAAGCTCAACAAAATTGGATTCAACTGAAACAACAGTATGAACGCATTAATCAATTATCAAATTCTTTAGAAGCCGAAATTTTATCCTTCTATAAAACGGCTGGAAATTTTTCACCCCTTCCTGAAGAATGGCTTCCTAAACACCCTCAATTATTAGAGCTAGAAATGACTCATATTCCTTATATTCAATTGGAAGAAAAACAATTTAAGCTAATAGGTAAACCGATTGATTTTAATCGCGAATGAAGATAAAACAGTGGGTTCATTTTTTTCTCGGTGGGGTGATCCTGATGGGGGTAATCCTGGGGTTTGTGCAAGGATTAGCAGAGCAGCAAATTCCTTCTAAACTGATTCCCCTTGAGAGTCCTAAAACCCCAAACCTGGAATCTTTTTCAAGTTCTTCAATTTCTCCTCAATTCAATCCAATTAATCCCACTAAATTATGGGAGCATATTCAAGTTTTAGTAGGAGAACGATATCAAGAATCTGACCGAGAACGGGTGAGAAATTATTTAACCCAGCAATTAGAATTATTGCAGTTGTCTCCCCGTTTACAATCCTTTAAACAGGGAGTTAATATTGTTGGTCAACGTCTAGGAACTGATCCAAAAGCAGGAGAAATTGTATTAGCTGCTCATTATGATACAGTTCCGAATTCTCCCGGTGCGGATGATAATGCCAGTGGAGTTGCTGTTGTTTTAGAAATTGCCCGTTTATTGGCTGAAAAATCCACGCCTAAAACCTTAACGATTGTCTTTTTTGATCAAGAAGAAGTTGGACTTTTAGGCAGTTTTGCCTTTACCGGAAAGCCAGAAAATCTAACACATTTACAAGCTGCTATTATATTAGATATGGTGGGTTATGCTTGCCACACTCCGGGCTGTCAAACCTATCCCCCTGGATTAACAGTAACTCCCCTTTTAGAAGCAGCCGGAATTGAATTTCCAGATCGGGGAGAATTTTTAACCGGAGTTGGAGAAGTTCAAAATTTACCCTTATTAAAAATCTTTCAAGCTGTCGATCAATCCCTGAGACTTTCAAATTCTTCATCCCTAAAAATTCCCCCCTTAGTAACGCTTCCCATTCCCTTAAAAGGGTTATTGACACCCGATGTTTTACGCAGTGACCATGCGCCTTTTTGGTATCAAGAAATACCAGCCGTTTTACTGACAGATACGGCAAATTTGCGATCGCCTCATTATCATCAACCCAGTGATACCCTCTCTCATTTAGATCCTGAATTTTTTGAAGGATCAGCCCAAATCATTTATAATGTCATTGTTGAACTTCTGAACAGTCAAACTGCTTTTACGGTTTCCCCCTCTTAATCATCAACCTATAAAATAACGATGAATACTAAAGAAAACCTACAACGGCTCTTATTAGATCTCGATAACCGAGGTTACAAAGCTTATAAAGATATTTTAGGGACTTATGAATTCCCCGATTTTACCTTAATTATTGATTATGTTCAAGGTGATCCCTTTGCAGCACCGAGTAAATTTCGGGTTCATATTCCCCCAAATGTTGCCGGATTTCCCCCGGAATTATATCGCTCCCGCAGCCGTGAAATAGCCCTCCGCGATTATCTCATTCGTGAATTTGATCACACAGCACGGGAGATTAGTAGTCATCGAGGAACAGGCAAAAGTGGCATGATTGCGGTGACAAAAATGGGTCAAGAAATCCTGGAACGCACATCAGCTTCATTGATTAAAATTACCCCCTCTTCTCCTAAACCCATTATAGGGGGAAACCCGGCATTACAACGCGCTCGTCCAACACTTTCAACTTCAGAAAAAGGCATTGAAATGCGCTTTTTTGTCGGACTTCCAGCACGGGGACGGAATATTTTAGGCCGTCAAGCAGCGATGATGATTTGTGATGATATTCCGGCAATTGTAGACCGAGCTTTACGATATCAAAACTTAGATGGGGAAGCAATTAAACGTCACGTTGAAATGGCGGAAGATGCGGATTGGTTGCGAGAACAAATAGCCGAAAAAGAGTTAGTTGCTTTTGTTGCGAATGGCGCAATTTTACCCCGTCGAAGTGGGGTTGATAGCCGTCCTTTAGCAGACAATGTGATTGCATTTCAATCCCCAGAATCCTTAGAATTAGAGTTTAATTGTCCCAATCAAGGGATCATTAAAGGGCTGGGAATTCCCAAGGGGATTACTTTAATTGTAGGAGGCGGTTATCATGGAAAATCAACGTTATTAAATGCAATTGAATTAGGGGTTTATAATCATATTCCGGGGGATGGTCGAGAATTTGTAATTACTAATCCCTCGGCGGTCAAAATTCGGGCAGAGGATGGTCGCAGTGTCTCAGGCGTTGATATTTCTCCGTTTATTAATCAACTGCCTCAAGGTCGTTCTACCACCGAATTTTCTACTGAAAATGCCAGTGGAAGTACCTCCCAAGCTGCTAATATTATGGAGGCATTAGAAGCTTTAGTTTTAGCTGAAAAACCAGAATCTTCCGCTATTCCTGCGGTGTTATTAGTCGATGAAGATACGGCGGCAACAAACTTTATGATCCGCGATCGCCGAATGCAAGAATTAATTGCTAAAGATCAAGAACCGATTACCCCTTTTATTGATAAAGTTCGACAACTTTATACGGATCATAATGTTTCTACTATTTTAGTCATGGGCGGTAGTGGAGATTATTTTGATGTGGCGGATACTGTAATTGCAATGGAGAATTTTCAGGCGCTAGAATTAACGGCAAAAGCTAAAGAAATCGCCCGTGAATATAGCACAGGTCGCACCTTAGAAGGGGGTGAAGCGTTTGGGGTTATTCGCCCTCGAATTCCCATTTCTGAAAGCTTAGATCCCAGTCGTGGCCGTTGGGATGTTCGGATTAAAGTTCGAGATGTAGATGAGGTATTATTTGGAACGGAAGATATTGATGTTTCTGCGGTAGAACAAATTGTTTCTAAAGACCAATTAAGAGCGATCGCCGCCGCAATGGTTTATGCTAAACAAAACTATATTAATGGGGAGAAAACATTACCTCAAATTTTAGATGCTGTTATGCAGGATATTGCCACAAAAGGGTTAGATGTTATCACTCCCTTTCCCCAAGGAGATTTAGCAATCTTTAGACGGTTTGAATTAGCCGCAGCGATTAACAGAATTAGAACCTTAGAAGTCAGCACCTTGCTTGCTTAAGGGGGGATCACAGAGTTAAAATCCCCTGAAGGGGAAATCAAACCATCAAAGTCCCCCTTTTTAAGGGGGATTTAGGGGGATCTAATAACCTGTTTAATTATTGATTTTTTATTTTTAATAATTATGTCAAATCTGCCAATTCGAGTCAATGTAGTGTTTGGAACTCGCCCAGAGGCGATTAAATTAGCACCTGTCATTCAACAGTTAAAACAAACCCCTGGGTTTGAAACGCAGGTGATTTTAACAGGTCAACATCGAGAGATGGTTTCCCAGGTGATGACGTTATTTAATTTAACGGCAGATCACGATTTAAACATCATGCAGCCACAACAAACCTTGACGGATATTACCTGCGGAAGTTTACAAGGATTAGAAGATTTATTTAAACAATTTAATCCCCATTTAGTCTTAGTTCAAGGAGATACAACAACGGCTTTCGCGGCGAGTTTGGCGGCGTTTTATCAAAAAATTCCCGTTGGTCACGTTGAAGCAGGATTACGCACCAATGATGTGTTTAATCCCTATCCTGAAGAGGCAAATCGTCGGTTAATATCTCAGTTAACACAATTCCATTTTGCACCCACAACTCAAGCCGTTCAAAACTTAAAAAATTCCGGGGTTTTGGGAGAAATTCATCATACGGGAAATACGGTCATTGATGCTTTATTATCCGTTGCTCAAAAACAACCTCAGTTGCATATTCCTGAATTAAATAATAATCCCTATCGGTTAATTTTAGCAACGGTTCATCGTCGAGAAAATTGGGGAGAACCGCTTCAGGGAATCGCTGAAGGATTTTTACAAATTCTCAATAAATTTCCTGATACGGCGTTATTATTACCTTTACATCGAAACCCAATAGTGAGGGAACCCTTAACAGAACGATTAGGAAATCATCCCAGGGTCTTTTTAACAGAACCGTTAGATTATACGGAATTAGTCGCAGCGATTGATCGTTGTTATTTTTTATTAACAGATTCGGGAGGATTACAAGAGGAAGCACCGAGTTTAGGAAAACCGGTTTTAGTGTTAAGAACAACAACAGAACGTCCTGAAGCCGTGGAAGCAGGAACAGCTAAATTAGTAGGAACAGAAGCGGCGGATATTTTTACAGAGGCAAGTGTATTATTAAAGAATGAAATTGCCTATCAAAATATGGCAAATGCGATTAATCCCTTTGGAGATGGTCAGGCTTCAGAACGAATTATTAATATTATTAAGTTAAACTATAGCAATCCCAAATAGGTTGTAATAATTCACAACTGATATGAAACAGCCAGAAGTCTTATCCCTGTTCCCTTTTAATCAAGAATTTTCAACACAACTCAAATAGGATTGCTATAGTTCAATAGCTCCTGTGAAGCTTCTTGATGTAATTGTTGGCGCACAGCTAAAGGGGCAATAACTTCTCCATTCGGTCGCCAATCTCGTAAACGCATTAAAACATTAATATCTCCCAAACGAATCCAGGCTTGATAGTAAATATCACTTTCAGAACGGTTTCTTAAAATTTCTAAAATTTGGTTTTGTTCTGTAGTATTTTTAATCTCTCGGCGAACAAGTTGAGGAATTTGACGATAATTAACTGGCTTAAAAGTATGATGCCTTTTAGTATTGTCAACATACCAACGAGCAAATTGAGGTGTAAATCTGATCAGTAATAATGCACGGGGTAGATAAAAATTAAAACCCCAAGCTTCATCCAAATAATCTTTCACTTGAGTTGATAAAGGGAGTTGACCTGTACGCCAGAGTTCTTTAAGTTCTTTAGGAATATTCGGATCACCCCAAGGCAGGATTTTTAATCGCTTAGAAGCAATCCGATCTAAACGATAATTATGCCAGCCGAATTTTCCATCTGGATCAAAACCATAAGCACTTAGATATTTAGCCCGCCTAACATAATGCAAACAAACCGGGTAAACCGTTACTAACACTTGTTTTTCTTCAAAAGCTATCCAATATTTAAACTGAACAACACTACCTTCATGCTTGTGCCATAAAGAATCTAATTGCTCTTGATAAGTATCTACTCGGTCTTGAGCTTCTCCAGAAAGAATATAATCCAGTTCAATAAAAATTCGTTGTTGCGGTTCCGAACTCAACTGATAGGAACTTCCTTGAGAATCTGTTACTTGTTCCCATAAAGATTGTACCGTTAAGGCTAAATTCGGTTCAACAAAAGCAACAGAATCCAAAATCTGCAAAAGTTCCCAAGTTTGTTGATGAGATAATTGAGTAAAACTTAAGGTTGAACTGTTATCAACCGGAGGAGACGGCCAGTGCTTAGAATCTACCCATTGATAACATCCCGAAGAATATTTTAACCATCCCTGAAGTTGTAACTGTTTTAGGTCATCTCGAATCGAGCGATGTACCGTAGCAAAGGGACATTTTTGTAACTGCTCTTGCAAAGATTCCGCAGTTAATCCAGTCATTTGCATCACGGTTTGACACCATTGTAATTGATTCTGTGACTCTACAATCCAATCATAAAATTGCTGATGGCAAATACAATTCGGGTCATCACAAGTTTCTAGCTTTCCCTCTCGGTTGAGGTGTTCCTGTTGAGGATGAGTCGAAGCAAATAAACGTTTTCGTAAATCTCGATAGGTAAATGAGTCAGACAAACTTTCTCGCCAATAGGATTCAGGGCCATAGAATCGATGCAGCAATACCCACAGCCGCATAGCCCGTTGCAACCGATTCGCCAATTGACCGCCGGCTAACCAGTTGAGAATTTGAGGACTGGGAGGATAAATAAACATCGGGTTAGTCAAGTTTGGAAGACCCCGGTTCCATACTGAAGTCATAATAACAGACAGTCATAACGTTTTCATCAGCCATGAACCCCTTAGCAACTTCTGGTGTGCGCCTTTCTTTATCGAAGCACTGCAATCCTCAAGGGTTAAAATACCAACTATTGACGGTGGAGTTAACTCGTAAAGATCGGATAATCTACCCTGAAGAATTAGCCGATGTGGAACTTCCCCCAGGTATTGATACCCGAAATGGTGTGGTGATTTCCGGTCGGGGGCCGATGTGGTTACATGATTATCTCGTTTATGAATTGCACCCCACCGCTTGGATTGGTAGTTATGAACCGCGATATCATTCTGCTATTGTGGTCGCTACCCACACCCGTTTAGTCAAAATTGGTCAAGTGATTCCTTTGGAACAGCAGGGAGAGGGTTTACTGTGTACGGGACTCATGGTTGTAGGGCCACCGGATAGTGGCAAAAGCGTATTCTCTCACGCGCTATTTACAGCTTTGATTTCCGAATATCCCCAGGTTTATTTACAACGAGCCAATTGGGATGGGGAAGGGAATTATCTGTTGGAATTGACACCCCAAGCTGATGGAAATGCAGAAAGATTTAAGGCAAATAATAAAGGAGACTACACCCCCCATTTTTTCCCCTACCACGCCCAAGCCATTCTGCAACTGCGACGACAGCAATCTTTAGTGATTGTCGATGTCGGTGGGATGGTACAACCCCAAAAACAGCCGATTTTAGAAGCTTGTTCTCATTACTTGGTGATTAGTTCTCAGCCAGAAGAGGTGGAAAAATGGCATGAGTTTTGTCGAGGGTCAGGGAACCTCCAACCTGTCGCTGTTATTCACAGTACATTAGACGAATGTGAAGTCATTCACCAACAAAAACCTTATTTAGAAATGACTTGTGGCCCTTGGATAAGTGGACAAACTCGCTCTATTCCAAGTCTTTTAATCCAGGAAATACAAAGATTAGTAAAGAAATAAGTCAGAAAATCAATTTTTTGTTGATTTGAGACCCTTTGCTTGACAGTTGTTCCCTTTTGGATTCAAGATTAATGATAGATATAAAGTGTTGTTTAAATTCTTCTCAATAAAACCTCCTCTACTAATTTAAGATTTCTTCTTTCTCATTTATTCCACAGTAAACCCACATTAGCTCTGATTTTATGAGTGCCATTCAGTTAAGGATTATTCCCCATCAAACCCAGTCTGGTTTAGCCTACCAACATTTGCAGGTTGAAATTACCAATGAAAATGAGATTATTACTCCGGCTGATTTGAAGGGGTTGAAGTTACCTAAAGGCATCGATTTTACTCAAGGCATTGTCATAGAAGGAAAAGCCCCGATTTGGTTGTATGGGTATTTAGTCCATGAGTGTCATCCGGCGGCTTGGGTGGGGTGTTATGACCCGCGTTTAGGGGCCGTTGTGGTGGCGACCCATACCCCAGATGTTTCGATTTCTCAGGTGTTTAAAGTTGATTTGCCTGGGGAGTGAGGGAGGGTGCGATCGCGTTTTTTACTACTTAAATTGTGTTCACCAGTTAACCAAAATTTAGAGGAATTTATGACCAGTACAAATCCGTTAGATTGGAAAAATCATCAAGTTGATCACCTGTTTTTGTTGGTGGGTGAGAATCCATTGCCGAATTATGTAGCGGCAAGACTGCTAATCGAACCTAAAACTAGCATAGTTTATCTTGTTCAGACTACAGCGACTGCTGGCAAGGATAAACCCGCAGGTCTTTTAGAAAAAGAACTCAAAAAACATAACATTACCACTAAACCGATATCTCTGGGTGATGCTGAATCTGATGGAGACAAAATTCGAGCAAAAATTAAAGAGACAATTCAGCCCAAAGGAAAGCCACCTTTACAGGGAAGAATCGGCTTAAATTACACAGGTGGTACGAAAGCAATGGCAGTACACGCCTATCAAGCATTTAAAGAACTTCAGCTTACTGATCCTGTGTTTAGCTATCTTGATTCTCGTAAATTAGCCATGCACATTGATGGCAAAGATGAACCAATCCCAGTTGATCTGGCGTTATCACCTGCACCAAAATTAGAGACAATTTTAGGATTACATAATCTATCTTGGAAAACAGAACCAATTCATCAATCTCAATTACCAGATATTGCTGAAGAATTTTCAAAATTACACCTCAAACCTGATTTGGCGATAATATGGAGAAAATGGTGTGATTCAGGTTTTAAAGACTTGAAAGATTCAAAAGGTTATTGGCTAAAAGATACTCAATTTCCTCAACCCCCTAGCCTAAAATTATCAATTACCACACCTAAAAAGGAAACTGTTACAGTTCCAGATGAAATCAAAACAATATTTAGAGAGCAGTTAGGTTGGGCTTCGACTGCTGAACTTAGCTTAAAAATTGCTAAAGAGAAAGGTAAATTTGCTACTTTTGGCGATGTTTGTCAATGGTTAGATGGGGGATGGTTAGAAGATTATGTATTGTCGCAAATAGAGAAAGTAAAGATAGTAAAGCCAGAATACCATCTCCATAGCTCCGTTCGCTCAATCAATATTAAAGATAATGATCCTAAAAAAAATTGGAGAATACAATTTGAATTTGATGTAGCTTTTTTAAGAGGATATCAACTCTTTGCAATTTCTTGTACCACGAGTCCTAATTATAAGGACTGTAAACAAAAACTGTTTGAAGCTCAATTACGAGCTAAACAACTTGGTGGGGATGAAGCACGGATAGCTTTAGTATGTTGCTGCGATCCTCATCCAAAAGAACCTAATAAAAAAGCTAGTGAAAACTTAAAAAAGGAACTTGATTTTATGATAGAAGACAGCAAAATAGAGGTCTTTGACAGTCAAGACTTAGAGCCAACTAAATTTGCTGATAAACTTAATAAATGGATTTTCAGGAATGCTGGAAAGTGACAAAATCATATATTCGGCAATATGGCGAGTATACGATCGCCTAAATCAACAATTTTCAGGACTGAAAAATGAGCGAATATACAGCCACCATTATTGACACGACAGGGATTCAACCTTATATTTTTGGGAGTAACAGGCTTCGAGAAAATATTGGTGCATCTTACTTAATTGCAGAAGCAACAAAGCAATGGGTTGAACAAGCTTTGATTAAATTGGGTAAACCTTTTTATTTTCCCGATCCTGAATTATCAGAACAGCGTCAAGAACCCCATCCTGAACCTGATGCCAAACCTTATATTGAAGAGGGAAACTTAGCATCTGAAGTGATTTATGCAGGTGGAGGTAATGCAGTTTTACTCTTTGCATCCCATGATGATGCTGTAGATTTTACTAAAATTTTAAGTAGTCGAATTTTGAAGAAAGCACCAGGACTTAACCTTGTTGTTGCTCACAAAAGGTTTGATTTTGATGACCAAGAAAGACCACTAAGACAAGTTATTGACGACTTAATGAAAGATGAACTGGAATCTAAAAAACGACAACGGATTCCTTCTGTACCCTTATTAGGATTAGGCGTAACAGCCGATTGTAACTCGACTCGATTAGTTGCTATTGGAACCAGTGATCAATTTAAGAGTCCTAATAAATATCTGGTTTCTAGGGAGGTTAAATACAAACTAATTGCCGTGTTTCCGGCTCGAACAAAACTAGGAAACTTTTTTAAAAATGACATAGATTTCAATGTCTACGATTTTCCTTTAGAATTTGATAATTTAGGTAGAACTCAAGATGAGTCTAGTTATATAGCTGTTATTCATGCTGATGGAAATAGTATGGGCGATCGCTTTCAAAAACAAGGTGAAACTGCATCAACTAACCGAGAATATATCACCAGAATGCGCCAGTTATCTTGGAGTGTTAATCAAATTGGGAAAGAGGCTTTAAGAACCGTTGTAAAAACACTGGTTAATTCGATTCATCATAATTCCAAAGGTGCTTTTATTAAATGGTTTGATTCCGAAAACCAGTTAATTAGTCAAATTGAACTGAAGAAAAACCCCAAAAATGGTAAATTTTTCTTACCTTTTCGCCCTCTAGTTTATGGGGGAGATGATGTCACTTTTATTTGTGATGGGCGCTTAGGATTAACTCTAGCGGCTCTGTTCTTAAAAGAATTTGAGAAAACCGCAGCAGATGGAGAAATATTAACAGCTTGTGCTGGAATTAGCATTATTAAATCCCATTATCCTTTTGCCCGTGCTTATGAATTAAGTGAATCTTTATGTGGTAGTGCTAAGAAAATGGTACGCGAAGGTGGAGGTGGATTTTCTGCCTTAGATTGGCATATTGCTGCGAGTGGTTTAATCGGTTCTCTGGGTGATATTCGTAAGCGAGAGTATCAGGTTAATAATTCTAAAAAAGAAAAAAATCTTTCTATGCGTCCAATTCGACTTAAAGCAAAAAATGGAGAATGGCAAAACTGGAATGATTTTGAATCAGTTGTCACGGAGCTTAATGATTGGCGAGATAAACGCAATAAAGTTATTGCTCTACGAGAAGTTTTACGCAAAGGTTCAGATGCAACTCAACAATTTTTGCATCTTTATAGAATGAAAGAACTACCCTGTTTTTCTCAAGCTCCTAATGATGACCTAAAAAATACAGGTTGGATTGATGATTATAGCGGTAGTAGTGGGGAAAAAGTATGTGGCCATTTTGATGCAATTGAAGCAATGGAATTTTATTTTCCCTTATCAGGAGTGAACGATGAGTAATTATTTTATTAACATTGAACTGTTAAGTGATACCACCTTCGGACGTGGGGATGGAGTCGCAGGTTTAATTGACCAAGAAGTTGAACATGATTCCTATGGATTTCCTTACTTGCGAGGACGTACATTAAAAGGATTATTAAGCGAGGAATGTGACAATTTATTATGCTTAATTTCTGATCCTCAACGGCATTGGCTAAACGCTAGAAATAGCTTACTTGGTACAGCAGGAAGTACAACAGAAACCCAGTCCAGAATGCACGTTGGGGATGCTTGTTTACCCGAAGATTTGCGTCAAGCTGTAAGACTGCAATTTGAACAGGAAGAAGATGCAGAAAGACGCAGAGGCTCAAGAAGTATCACAGATAAAGATATTCTCTCATCTTTAACGACTTTTCGGCAACAAACAGCTATTGATTCTAAAGAGGGTGTTGCTAAAGATAAAAGTTTACGTTCTAGTCGAGTTGTTTTGCGAGAGCTTTGTTTTAAAGCACCCATTACTTTTAATCTAAAACCCTCGGATGATTCACAGAAAATATTAGCTCTGTTAGCGGTTAGCGTCCTCGCATTACGTCGAATAGGAAGTGGAAGAAATCGAGGTCGTGGTCATGTGAAATGTACATTGTGGGAACAAGAAAAAAATAAACAACTTGAAGAAATTACTACAAAACATTTACGTTATTTTGAACAGGAGACAAAAGCATGAGTACAATTACCTTTACCCTTCATACTCAACAACCTATTTTAGCAACATCCTTTCAAGGTGATCCGAACAGTGATGTTTCCTATCCCTATATTCCAGGGAGTATGATTCGGGGGGCATTAATTGGTCGCTATCTCAAACACAATACCAATATAGGAGATGATATTCTGGCTGATACTCAAGTTAGAGATTTATTTTTTTCAGGTCAAGTTCGTTACCTAAATGCGTATTTACTCACTAAGGAAGAACATCAACCTCGAAGCTTACCAACACCTCGATCTTGGTTTCAAAATAAAGGAGAAGATCCCCTAGAAAGAATTTATGATTTGAGTCGGATGGAAATGTCTGATTTAGATTCTGATGTTTCAGCGAAGCCAGTAAAACACCAATTTTGTAGCGTTAATTCTACAGATGTTACACTGTACACTGAAAAACGTCGTATCAATATTCATAATCAAAGACATCGCAGTAAAGGCAGAGCGATAGAAACAGTAGGGGAGGTATTTCGTTATGAAGCTTTAGATGCTAATCAGAAATTTAAAGCTGTAATTTTATGTCAAAAAAAAGATCAGCAAATCTTAGAAGAGTTACTTAATGAAAATGATAATATTTGGTTAGGGGGTTCTCAAAGTGCAGGCTATGGACATACTAAAATTAGTAAGATTCAATTTCACGAAACTTGGGATGAAGTCGGAGAAAATCAAAGCCTGGAAAACCGAATAGAAAGGGAGTATTTCCAAATTACTCTTCTGAGCGATATGATTCTTCAAAATGAGTGCGGTCAATATGTTGTAGAACCACCGATACAACTTTTAGCAGAATCATTAGATATAGACCCTGAACAATTAAAATTACACAAAGCTTATATGTCTAGCGCTTTAATAGGAGGATTTAATAAAAAATGGGGTTTACCTTTGCCTCAAGTTCCAGCGATCGCATCAGGAAGTGTTTTTGTTTTTCAATCTTTATCGCTTGATTTACAGCGAGTCAAAGATTTAGAGTTTTATGGACTGGGAGAAAGAACCGTTGAAGGTTTTGGACGGGTTGCAGTTAACTGGTTGAATTTAGATAACAGTGCAGAATTTTCTACAACTTTACCGGGATCAGAACCCAGTTCTACAGATGTCCCCAAACTTCCAACGGGTTCAAAATCAGCAAAGTTAGCGAAGGAAATGGCAAAACGTTTATTTTGTCAAAAATTAGAGGAAAAATTACGTCAAAAAGTTAGTGGATTTAACATAGAAGGAAATATCAGTAATAGCCAACTTTCTCGGCTGATGATTATCGCAAGGAAAGCACTTAACGATCCCAAACTAGGAAATAAGCCAAATCTCCAGCAAGTCACGGAATTACTAGGTAATTTACCACCCAATGCAAGCGATCAGTTTGAATATGCAAAAATAGGTAATCAATCCATTAAACAACCAATTGAACAACAAATTAAAGAGTGGATAGAAAACCCGTCAGGTTGGATTGATATTTCACCTGTGACAATTGCTGGAGAATCCTATGATTTAAGTCAAGATGAAACTTTAGCCCCTAAGTACACGCTACTTTTAATTATGGCAATTGCCAAAAAAGCAACTAAGGAGTAAATCAATGATTGAAAAGTTACAGAGATCCGATCATCGTAGAATTATCAAAAGAATAATTATTCGAGGTAATCTGATACTGAATACTCCCACTTGTTTAGGAAGTGGTGATACAGAAGCACCAACAGATTTAGCTTTGCTACGGGATAGCATCAGCGATCACGCTTTATTAACAGGTTCATCTATTGCAGGTGCTTTGCGGAACTATCTGCATGAGTACGAACAAGGTTATGGGAAAAATGAAATTCCCCAAGGTTTAGCAACTAAACTTTTTGGTCATCTGTTTCGTTATGAAGGTGAGGAGCCAAAGGAAGAGGAAAATCAAAGTCCTCTAATTATTGACGATGCAATTAGTAGTAAAATTCCAGTGATTGAATTGCGGGATGGAGTCAAAATTGACGGAGCAACAGGTACAGCAGAAGATGGTAAAAAATATGATTTAGAATTGCTGGAAGCCGGAACAGAATTTTTCCTCAGTTTTGAGTTACTCATTGAAAAAGATGAAGCTGACTTAAAAAGAGCACTTGCTCTTGCTTTGAGGGGATTAGAGAAAGGTGAAATTTGCCTGGGGATAAAAAAACGTCGAGGTTTTGGTCGCTGTCATGTAGAAAAGTGGCAAGTTTGGGAATTTGATTTACAGAAGCCTAAAGACCGAATCGAGTGGTTAAAATTTGATCACTGGACTAGGGAATTATCAAATAAAAGGAAATCATTTGAATCGATTGTAGTCGCGCTTGGAGGAGTATCACTGAAACAACAGGTTGATAAGCGTGATCGCCTCTCCATCCATGCTCAATTCAAACTAGCAAGTCCCTTATTGATTCGTTCAGGTCAAGACTTAGTTGAGAATAAGCGATCGCCTGATGTAGTACATTTACATTCTCAAAGAAATGGAAAATCTCACCCTATTGTTTCAGGCACAAGTCTAGCAGGTGTGCTGTGGCATCGAGCCGAACGAATTGTTAATACATTGGGTAAAGATTTACAAATAGTTTATGATATTTTTGGGATTGTTGAAGGAAACCAAGCAAAAGCCAGCCGTCTAATGATTCACGAAAGTGTTATTGAAAATACGGCTGAATTAGTGCAAAGCCGAATCGCAATCGACCGCTTTACAGGAGGTACTTATCACGGAGCATTGTTTAGCGAACAGCCTATTTTTGGACTTGAAAAAACTGAGGAAGAAAAGAAATCTAAAAATAAAAAGAGTCAACAAAAATCTAAACCGTCTAACAACAATAAACATCTTGAGCTTAAACTTGAATTACGTGACCCGAAAGAAGATGAAATTGGCTTGCTGCTGCTACTACTCAAAGACTTATGGACAGGTGATTTACCTGTAGGGGGTACGAGTAGCATTGGACGGGGAAGATTACAGGGAGTAGAAGCAACGATAATTTGGCAGCAGCCAGAAAAAACGGAGCATAAATGGATAATTTTTCAAGACAATGGAAAGCTAAAATTTGAGGGTGAAGATAAACAAAAACTAGAAAATAGTGTACGTGAGTTTGTGGAGAAAGCCCAATGAATCAGGAGTTGTGTCAGACCTCAATTGAAAACCTTAGCGAACAGTTGCTTCAAAATTGGCTTAAGCAACAAGCGAAAGATTATCAGTTGCCCTATCTGTTAGCTCATGCTGAAGATGGAGTTATTTGGGGACGTTTTGATACGGATAGTGGCAGTTTAATAACTGCTAGAGAGGTTTTTCCTGAGTGTAACTTTCCTGAATTACGTTTAAATACTTTGCAACAATGCCGAATTTTTGGAAAAGCGGGGGAAGTCTTACTATGGAATAGTAACGGAAAATGGCGATCGCGCCTGATCCTTGAAACTAAAGCATCAGAATTAATTACTAAAAAACAAATCGGTGTAATCCCAGAATCTCAAATTCTTTGGGGAACTAAAGGGCAAGAAAATAAAGAGCATAGTTTTACCCTGCTTTCAGATGGTTCTCAAGGATTAAAACACGCTGTACCTAGAACTGGAATCAATTTTGACAGAAATGAGAACGAGAAACAACCTAAACGTCCAGTGAAATTAGAAGTACATCACTATTTTTGCTACGACTCAGATGGAGTCGCTCGAATTTTTATCAGTCGTCTTGTATCTCTTAAATAAGGAGAAAATTCAATGAATCCCAGACACTTAAAAGAAGTAAAGAATGACCGTAAAGCAGTTGCTCCTTACAACTTTGTAGAGTTACCGAACAAAATTGTAGAGGCAGAACTCGAATGTAATGGAAAATTACGAGATAACGATTGCTATTACCCAGATCGTCATACTGGCAAAATCAAATGTATATTAAGAACAGAATCACCTCTTTATATTCGCTGTGGTCTGACTCCAACTGACTTCTCAAACTTTGGTGATACTTCTAATGAAAAATTAACACCAGAACAGCGTAAGAAAAAAGCTGAGTTTTTTCAGGCTCCCTCAAATTCCTATCCTGTCCTTCCAGGTAGCAGCCTGCGAGGGATGCTGCGGACTTTGGTAGAAATTATCAGCTTTGGGAAGATAGAGAAAGTTTCCGATCAGCAAAAATTCTTTTTCCGTGCAGTTGCTGCTGATAAGGAAGATCCTCTGAGTTTAATCTACAAAAATAAACTTAAAACTGTCAAAGCAGGTTATTTAGAATACAAAAGCAATAAATGGTTTATTCGACCTGCTGATGAAACTTATTTTGAGAATGGATTTATCAAAATGAAAGAAAATAATATTGAAAATATTAAACTAAATCTTCCTTCTCTAATTACGATGGAAAAAAGTAATTATGTACCTCAATATCTGGAAATTAGCTTTGAGGAAGACGAAGAAGATATAAACATTAGTGAAAACTTGACTGCTTATAGTTATCGGGGATGGCTTGTTACCAGTGGCAATATGCTAGACTCTGCTAAAACCACAGAAGCAGAACGAAAAAAATTGCTAAGTCGCAAAGAAGGTCGCAAACATCATTATATTATTAGTTTACCCGATCACTCTCAACCAACTATTGAGATCAGTGAGGATGCTATTAAAGATTACAAGAATGCTCTTACTGATTTCCAACAAGGTCAGGAAAAGCAATTCAACAACAATCCCAGAAATGCTTTTAGTAAAAAATATGGATGTCTCGAACCAGGAAGACCCATTTTTTACTTTCAAGATAACATAGAAAAACCTATCAAATTCTTTGGTCAAAGTCCTAATTTCCGTATACCTTATGCTTTTAATCAAGAAGGTAAAGTCGTGTCAGCAGTTGATTTTATTCCTAAACACATAGGTGAATCAGACAAAATAGATTTAGCTGATGCAATCTTTGGATTTGTCAGACGTGGAAAAGATAAAAAAGAGGCTCTCCCATTTAATGAAAAGAAAGAAAAGCGAGAGCAATCTCGTGCAGGGCGAATTTTTGTTAGCGATGCTCACTATGTAACTGATGAGGAAGGAATCTGGCTGAAAGATAACCCCAATGATACAATAACGCCTCAAATTCTTGCTAGTCCTAAACCAACTACTTTTCAGCACTATTTAGTACAAACTACTGAGGAAAAACCAAAGCTAAAACACTATGGTAATAAACCTAATAAAGATACCGTAATCCGAGGACATAAACTTTACTGGCATAAAGACGATGTAGGAACTGGGATTCAAACAGATGCAAGTCCAGAGGAGATTGAAAATAAGCAATCCCAATACACAGAAATCAAGCCCATAAAAAAAGGAGTCTCCTTTAAGTTTACAATTCACTTTGAAAATTTGAGTGATGTGGAATTGGGGGCATTGTTGTGGATAGTAACTCTGGCTAATCACGATATAAACGCGCTTCAACTACTAGGATTAGATGGTAAAGAAAAATACTGCTTATCTCTGGGTATGGGTAAACCTCTAGGGATGGGTGCAGTCACTATTGCAAAATCCGAACTGATCCTTAACGAACGCTCCCAAAATAAGCCTCAGCAGCGATACACTCAGCTATTTGATGATGATAATTGGTTGACAGGCGATCGCCCTACCACTGCTGATGAATACAAATCTTATATAGAAGCATTTGAGCAGTATGTTATCGTTGGCAACGACCGAGTTGACGAACTAGACTTACCAGAAGGTTGTACTGATAGGAAAGGTTTAAGGTTGAAAGATATACCGCGTATTCAGATGCTTTTAGCGATGCTGAGTTGTAATTTTCCGCCAGTTAATGAAACGCGATATATGGAAATTGAAAGAGATATCAGTAAAGGTTATGTTGGTAAACAGGTTAAGCAAGGTGAAGAAACTAAAGATGAGTATGAGGATCGCTTGATATTACCAACTCCATTACAAATAAAAAGATGGGAAGATCAACGAAAATTTGATCACTTTTATGGCTCATCTTTAGACAAAGAAAGTAAGAATAATTCAAGAGAAAGTAGCCCGTCACCTTTGGCTAGACCACCTAAACCAAAGCCTTGAAATGCGATCGCACCCCCTCCCATGAACCTTAACCACTACTTCCACACTCTCACCGAACATCAACCCCGTCAATTCCAACAGCAAACGATCGCCCACCTTCTCAACCGCCAGGACGTGCTTCTACGCGCCCCTACCGGGTCAGGAAAAACAGAAACGGCGATCGCCCCTTTCCTCTTTGCTAAACCCCTAAAACTCGATTTTCCCAATAAACTCATCTACGTTGTTCCCTTAAGAACCTTGGCTAATAGTTTACGCCAACGCACAGAAACCTTAATTAACAATTGGTCAAACCATTATCCCTTATCTCGACCCTTAACTGTTACCTTGCAAACCGGAGAAAACCCAGAAGACCCTCGTTTTGAAGGAGATATTATCTTCTGTACCATTGATCAGATGTTGAGTAGTTTTCTGAATATTCCCTACTCCGTTGGTCGTGGGTCTGCAAACGTGAATGCGGGAGCGATTTTTGCTTCTTATTTAGTCTTTGATGAACTGCACTTACTTGACCCAGATCGGTCTTTTACAACGGTTTTAAAACTTTTGCAGCAAGTTAAAGGAGTTTCACCTTTTTTGCTGATGACCGCGACTTTAACCGATGAAGTATCCCAACAGATTCAAAATTTAATTAACGATGGAAATCATTGAAGTTAGTATAGCAGATTTAGCTGAAATCGAAGGAAATCGTCACCGAACTTTTCAGGCTGTCTCCAATCCTTTAACGGCTGATGTTATCCTCAACGATATCGAAACTCATCATCGTCAACGAGTTATTATTATTTGTAATACCGTTTCCCAAGCTCAAGGACTGTTTCAAGATTTCACTCAGCTTAATCAAGATCATGCCTTAACAATCACTTTATTACATTCTCGATTTTTACCCGAACATCGCGCTCAAAAAGAAGCTGAAATTCAAGCTAAGTTCTCCAAAAATAGGTTAGATAATGGGCAATGTCATGTTTTGATTTCAACACAAGTGATTGAAGCCGGACTGAATATTACCTGTGAAGTGATGCACACCGAACTTTGTCCGATGAACTCTTTATTACAACGGGCTGGACGCTGTGCTAGATTCCCAGAAGAAGAAGGTGAAGTCTATGTTTATTGGCAGATTTTAATTAATCCAGAATATCAGGAATTATCCCAACAAGATTTTAACCCAGAAACCAAAATAGAAGAACTACAAACTCCAGAAAATAAAAGTTTTCTGCCTTATAATCAAGAATTATGTCAATTAACTTGGCAAGTTTTAGAAGCTCATTCTCAATCTAAAAAAGTACATCAAACCGTTAGTTTTGAGGTAGAACAAAGTTGGATTAATCAAGTACATGGGGCGAATGATTTGTTGCAAGCTGAGAAGAGAAAAAACAATCGGGCTGAATTTGAACAGAATTTTAATGGTGCTATTTTAAGAGGAGAACGAGATAAAGCTGATGATTTAATTCGGTTTGTGGATAGTCGCAGTTTATTTGTTTGGGATACACCGATTTTCATTGACTTTGATGACTCAGTGCAGATTGATCCGAAAAAATTATTACCCTTTTCTGTTCCCATTACCACCCTTTGTAAAGTTTGGCAAGACGTTCAAAATTTAGGTTATGAAATTGATTGGGTATTTAAACGAATTGAACACCCGAAAAGAAAAGCGTCTGAAACCTACACCCAACCGATTTGTACTTGCATTCGTTCTTATAATGACTTAAAAAATAGCTTCCAATTGTTAGTGAATCCTCGCTATGTTTATTATGATGAAGAAATTGGACTGTTAATCAATATTGAAGAAAAAGGAAATCAGTTTAATTCTCCCAATAAACCTCTAAAACAAACAATTAGTGAATATCAATATCGAATGGATACCTATGTGGGGCATTTGGGTTGTATGTGGCAATGTTGGCAACATCCCTTTCAGACAAAGGTATTCAAAAATGGAGAGTGGATTGAGATAAAATACAATAGTGTCCGAGATGAATTGCTACAAACTGGAGGACAATTCATTCAACATAAAATTTTCCCAAATGCGACCCTAACTCAAACTCAAGCCTTATTTGAATATTTAGTATTACTGGCTATTTTTACTCACGATTTAGGCAAATTACAACAACAATGGCAAACAGTAATGCGGGGATGGCAAACCATTGCTTCTCAAAATTTTAACGGTAAACCACCTAAATCTTATCTACTTGCTCACACCGATTATAATCCCGAAGATGAACAACAAAAACAAGCTCTAAAAGCTTATGAAAAACAGCATAAACGTCCAAATCATGCGGTTGAAAGTGCATTTTTAGCTCAATATATCTTACAGGATACGCTTATTCTTTTATTAAAAAATGAATTTAATGCTAACTCTGAGCAAATTCCTGGTTTAGCTTACAGCATTATTTTATCAGCCGGACGGCATCACTCGGCTTGGGCGAAAGGTTGGGAAATTAAGGATATTAAGAATAAAGAAATTATACTCCATCCAGAGGCTCAAAAAGCGATCGCAAGTAGTTGGAAACATCTCACCCGTAGGTTGCCTAATATCCTCCCTCTACCATCCCAAACTCCAAATTTAAGTTCAAGCCGCTATTCTATCCAAAAACTCGATTTAGCTTGGTTTTCTTCTTGGGAATATTTACAACTTTATTGGCTAGTCGTCAGAGCATTAAGGCTATGTGACCAACGTTCTGTACAGCTTTAAATCCTTTATCAATTTATTCGTTGACCAGCTTGGAAAATTTCAGAAGCGGTTAAATTGAACTCTGGAAAAGTGGGTGATTTAATAGGTTGATTTTCTCGAAATTGACTCACTTGATACTCGCCTTCAACAAGTTGATAAATAGAAAGAGTCGGTTGTTTAGGGTTTCCGATAAATCTTCTTCCTCCTAATCCTAAATAATCGATAATCCAATATTCAGAAATCCCTAAAGCTTCGTATTCTTCCAACTTCAAAGCATAATCATCACTCCAATTGGTTGAAACTACTTCAACAACCAACCGTACAGAACTTCCTTGAGTAATAATTGATTCTTTTTCCCATCGCGGACTATCTGCAATTGTACGCTCATCTAATACAATAACATCTGGCTCGTACCCAGACTCATCGCGGATAGATTTAATCACGCATTCTTTAGGAATGAAATAGGGAAGTTTCAGACGCTCAATTTCAATTCCTGCCTTCACTGTAATAAAACCAGCTACCCGCGAATGTTTTCCTGTGGGTTTAGGCATTTCGACAATTTCTCCGTTGTGTAGTTCATAGTGGCATCCCGACCCTTCTGGATACCAAGCAATAAACTCGTCAAATGTTACGGTTTTAGGTATAGCTTGAATCATCATCTTTGTTTAGGATTACTAGATTGGCTGTGATATTTCTAATATTAATTACTGAAGCGTCGCAATTGTGCAATCTGTACTTGATATCGGTATACAAAAAAGTAATACGCAATCCGAATGATGTTAAGGAAGTGGGGATAACAGCAGGTTAAACGACATACAGGAATTTAAACCATAGGAATAGTTTCAGTCCCTTACAGGGATTCTGCTCTGTCTATGTCAGCCTTAAGGTAGCCTGTCTGCTACCCCACTAAAACTATAGTAGCAGAACAACCGAAAAAATAAAAGTATATTCCTATGGATTAAATAGAAACGGTTGTGCTAAGGTGTGGATATAGCAAAAGTGCCCCTGAACTTCCACTTCAGAGACACTTTCTCGCATTGTTCGCTTTAGAAACGGTTGATCTTCCACATCAAGCCGTTACCTTTGCTTAAACATTTGTATTGATCATTATGAATTATAGACCAAAAAGTTCTCAATTACAGCTAAACCTCAATCATCTTGAGTTTCCAGTTGCTAACGGGTTAACGACTGAGAAAGTACGAGAGTTTTTGGAGATAGTAGCCAAAGAAAAATTATCCTCTCAGGAAATCCGCACTCGTGCAAAAAACGGGAAGTTAGAGGTTGGCTATCCGTATGGGATTTTGCAGATTGTTCCTTCTCAAGAAAAGAAATTCGGAAAATTCTGGCGATGGGACATCGTTCTATCTCCGGTTAGTATGTCTGATTGATTGGCTTAAACAACCGATAAAATTTCCAATTCTGGAATGACCGCTTTCTTCAGTGAAGAGAGAAGTTAAGGCGGGGAAATTCAAAGAAATAGTTTGGAAGACCCCGCTTCCAGGCAGGGATTAAGATAGCAGTAACAAAACAAAATTCACAGGAATGACTGAGGCGCTGTTTGTACCCAAACAATTTAACACCTATGCAGATACCTTTGTTTTATTGGGATTAGCTCAACTGGTAGAAGATGCTCTGCGTCGTACCCAACACCGGGAGGAAATGCAGTTAATTGATGAAGGAACTTACTACCAAATTCAATTAACGCGACCTTTGAATTTAGAAGCGATCGCCCAATTAGATTATACTAATCCTTTTTTACCTGTGAAAGGGCAAAAAACCGATAGTAGTCAAATTCCGGCGGAAACGGATATTTTTGATGTCGTTAAAGAAGTCGAAAAACGCAAACTTTATCAACAATATCGTTATCAAACCGGAGGTAAAACTCAATGGACGAAAGAAGCACCCAAACCCCCAGACCCCAGAACTCAAAATGGTGCGATTCTAGTTTCCATGCGCCATGATCGCAATCATAATAGTTTATGGCAAGAAAGTTGGAAATTGAAAGACTATTATGGTTCACTTATGGCAAGTTTATGCCAAGTTTTGAGTCAAAATCATTTGTCTAGTCAGTCTTCTTGGTCTGAACAAGTTGCTAAGATTTTCCAATCAAAAACAGGAGTTTCTTTACCCGAAAATGCCTCGGCGGTCAAAATTTACTTTCCCACTTCTGTACAAGGAGTTAATCGCACTAAAGCCGATAGCAATAAAGTTGATTCTCAAAAAATTGATTGGTTAACTTTATGGTTAATTGCGAATGGTTTATTTCAATTTGCGATTTCAGAACGAATCAAAATTGCTGAAAGTGCTTATGATTGGCGAGTCGTTGTTTTAGAACCCAAAGATATCTCGTTACAGAAATACCGTGAGGTTCTCAATCGTTTAAGGTTATTTAATCCCCCTGGTGGCGGTCATGGAATTGCTCGTTTTGATGCGGAACTGGTGTTAAAATTGTGTCAACAGTTGTTAGAAAACCATGCCGCGCAAGCTCAAGGAAAACCCGAAAATCCTTTTGACTTTTTGGGAAAACCCGTTAACGATTTTGTCGGAGAATTTCGGGGAACACACTTCGGCTCAAAAGGACAAGTTTATGGGGTCAAAGAATTATTTACATTAGGATTACCAGGATGGATTATTCCTGACAATTATCAGGATTTATTAGATTACCTAGACGTAATCAAAGAACATCTTTCTGTAATTGTTACCCTGTCGGCTGAAGAAGGACATAGCGAATTATTGGCAGCTTATCGGGATTTTATTACCGGAACCAGTTTTCGTCAGTTTTTCCGCTTTCAAGTGAGTTATGCTGATTATGTTGTTAAACAATTGGCAAATCCTCATACAAAATCTCCTCGTTTATTTTCAGTAAATGGATTAAATATTATGACTCAAAAGGATGTTATTTTTGCTAAGATTACTAAAGATCCTAGCTTTTTAAGGATTGCTAAAGCGATTAACCAATCAACGGTTTATGCAGGTGAAATTTATACCAAAGAAGGAGGAAAAAAACAGTTAGATTGGCAACGTCAGTATGGTTTAGCACAATTGCTGAGTAGTCAGTCGGGTTCTAAAAAAGATTTTATTTGTGCGATCGCAGATTTCTTAGGTAAATATGAACATGAAAACTTGCGGTTATCTGAAAAATACCTGAAAGAAGGAAAACGCTTAATGCGCGTCCAACCCTATAAGGAAGATTTAGATCGATTAATTGAACTAATTGACGAATTCGATACCGTTTTAATCGCTAATTTATTAATTGCTTATGGGTATGCTAAATGGACTAAAAGCCAAGATTCCTCTCAACAAGTAACCCCTGATAGCAACCCAGATTTTGAGACAAATTTAGAAACACACGAAGAAGAATAAGGAGAATTAAATCATGACTAACCAAACTTTCCCCGTTTATTCGATTTCTATTAGTGGATTGCTATCTTGGCAATTACACGCCCTTAATAATGAAGGAAATGAAGGAAATCAATCTTTAACTCGCCGTTACTATATAGTAGAAAAAGGCGACCCTGAACCCAAGTTTGTGAATGGGGTTTCGGGAGATATGATTAAACATATTCAAGGGGAACATTTACATCGGGTTGCGATTGAATCAGGATTATCTTTATCTCAAGGGGGTCAACAACTGAATCCCGACCGTATTGGCTATGATATTGAATTAGCTGAAAAACAGAAAACCTCTTTATTTGCAGAAGGAGAAACGGATTTATCCTCTAAAACCGCTAAAGTTTTGCAACTCTGTGCGATTAGCGATTTAGAAGGGTTTATGGTGACAGAAAAGAAAGGACAAACCCTTAAACGAGAATCTGTAATTGAATTTGGCGCTGTCGTGGGTTTACCCAGTTTTGTGAAAACTCAAAGTTATTTTCATGCTAAATATGGCGTTGATAACCCGACTCCTTACAACGTACAAATTAGCTCAGGGTTATATGCAACGGTTCTCAATATTGAAGCGTTTAGAATTGGTTATAATCCCCATAGTTTTCAATATGTAATTGATGGAATTGAACGCAAAAAACGTCTGGATGCTTTGCTTAAAAGTGTGCTCTATACTTATTTGCAACCCAATGGCGCGAAACGCAATACCAACTTACCCCACCCGGATCATTTTGAAGGCGTGATTACTTTTACAACCCGTCGCTGTCCTGCACCAATGATCAGTGCTTTAGAAGAAAGTTATATTCGTCAAATTGAAAGTATTTCTAATACCTTAAATCGACTGAATGGAGAAGAAACCGTGCAGTTATTGACTTTTGAAAATTTAGCACAATTTGCAGAACGGATTGAAGAATTAATTGCGATTTCACAACCTTGGGAGAGTGAAAATGCCGAAGCGACAGAATAAATCTAATCCCTCAAATCCCGATAACGTACAATTAGATATTTTCAGTATTAAACCTGAAACTAATCCGATTGTAGCACCTGAACCTCAAAAAATATCCCCTAAAAATCAATGGTTAACGGTTAGTTATCAGCCTGTTAGTTTATTTTCTCTAAAGCGTTCTGATGCAACGAGTATGGCTGCACGGTCAAATTTAGTTCCAACTCCCTACGCGATTAAAATGGCGCTGTTGAAAGTGTTATTAGAAGGGGAAGGTAAGACAAATTTAACGAATTTTGATCGTTGGATTAAAGGGGAATTTAGTTGGATTCGAGACTTACAAATTTTTATCCAACCGCCAGAACGTTTAGTAGTTAATCGCAATGGTTATAAACTCAGATACTATGACCAAACGGCGGATAAAGCCGATAAAACTAGACCCACTGTACCGATGCAAGATGGGTTTGTATTTCGGGAATGGTTATTTTTAGAAGGGAATTTACAGATTTGTTGTGGCCCCACTTCTCGCTGTTTAGAACTAAAGCAATTATTAGCTCAAATCAACTATTTTGGCAAGCGAGGCTGTTTTTTTCAATATTTACCGGAAGAAACCCAAGAAACAGTTACCCCTCAATTTCAACCCCGTCCTGAACAAAGTTTTGTGATACAACCCCTAGATGATTTAGGATCTAAAACAACCTTTAACAAAATCAATCCCTACTCGACGGATAAAGCACAATTAGACAAAGACCGGGTAATTAAACCGGGATTATTACCTTTACAACTCATTGCCAGTAGTGCAAAATATGACATCTACCACCGAAATTAACTCGCAAATTGCTGGATTAAGTGTTGTTTTACAACCCAGTAATAAAACGAATACAACGCCGTTAAACAGTTGGTTATTGGATTTGAAAACTGCTCCGAACTGGATACCTTTAGCTAAACACAATGGGATTAATAAAGTGTTAGCTGTTTTACCCAATTGTGAAAAATATCCTGAGCTTTTACAGCATATTTTTAAACACATTAGTTATGGGACAGTTTTGGAATGGGAGGGCAAATCTTTTGAATTAACCGGAGTTGAGATTGATAATCACGATTTGCACGCTTTAGAAATTGCTGTTTTTGCATCTGATATTTTACCTCATACGTTAGGACGAGCCATTCATGCTCAATGCTTTCAATGGTTAGCAAATGCTAGTCCTGATTTAGCAGAAGAATTACATTCGCAAGCAATATTCCCGATTACTTTATCCACAAAACCGAGTCCTTCCCGAAATCAAATTTATATCAGAATTGGGATATTAAAACGGCAATTACTCGCTCCTTTACTGTGGGGAATGAGTCGGAATATTGGGTGTGATATTACTTTAACGGGGATTCCTTGTCGGTTAGGAAAATGGATTGATATTAAGCATTCTGCTAGTTATGAAAGCTTAATGCAAGTCCCACCTCAAAAGATGATTACCCTTGAATTTTTATCCCCAACCAGTTTTAAGCAAGGACAAAAAATTCAACCGTTTCCGTTACCGGAATTAGTCTTTTCTAGTTTACTTCGACGTTGGAATCATTTAGCACCCGAAGCTTATCAATTACCTCAAATTGAATGGGATGGATTTATTTGTGCTTATGACTTAAAAACAGTGGCTTTAAAAATGAAATCTGACCCAGAAATTGGGGGCAAAGGATGGGTACGTTATCAATTTTCTGATCCTCAACAAGCTCAAATTGCCACAACTTTAGCTCATTTTGCAGGCTTTGCGGGAGTCGGACGCAAAACAACAATGGGGATGGGTCAGACAAGAATCAATCATCAGTAATTAAGAAACCGGGTTTCTTTCAGGGACTCAATTAAATCAGCAGAAGATTTGTAGAGAAACCCGGTTTCTAGCTCATCATCAGTTATCAGTAATTAAGAAACCGGGTTTCTTTCAGGGACAATTAAATCAGCAGAAGATTTGTAGAGAAACCCGGTTTCTAGCTCATCATAACATTGGGATCAATTAGATGGAACAGTATCTACAATTAGCCTATTTGAACGCTTGGGAATATTGCCCGCGTCGATTTTATTTAGAATATCAATTAGGCGAAATGGAGGATAACGAACATATTATTGTTGGACGTTATCTTCATGAAAATATTAATGAAGAAGGGACAACCATTGAAGGGGATACGATTATTCATCGTCAACAGTGGGTTTGGAGTGAACATCTGAAAGTGAGTGGCATTATTGATGCGGTGGAAGAACGAGACGGTCAACTGATTCCTTTGGAATATAAAAAAGGAAAAATGGCAGAACATCTTAATGATCATTTTCAACTTTGTGCGGCGGCTTTGTGTTTAGAAGAACGCACTGGAAGAGAAATTTTTTATGGTGAAATTTTCTATCACGGAAATCGCCGTCGCCAACAAGTTAAATTTACTTCTCAGTTACGACAAATGACTGTAGATGCGATCGCTTCCGCCCACCAAACCGCCGCCGGAAAAATCCCTTTTCCCATTGAAAATTCCAAAAAATGCCAAGCTTGCAGCTTAATGGGAATTTGTCTGCCTTTTGAAGTTAAAACACTGATTCATCAAGGAGTTTAAATTAAAATGTCTATTCTGTATGTCACTCAACCTCAAGCTATTTTAAGTAAAACCTATGAAGCGTTTACCATTGCCATTCAAGAAGAAAATGGCAACTGGAAAAAGCAATCTATTCCGGCTCAAACGGTAGAACAAGTTGTTTTAATGGGGAATCCCCAAGTCACGGGTGATGCTTTCACTTATGCTTTAGAATTGGGGATGCCTATTCACTATTTAACCAGTTTTGGGAAATATTTAGGCAGTGCTTTACCGGGATATTCTCGCAATGGTGCGTTACGGTTAGCCCAGTTTGAATTGTATCAAGATACAAAACGGCGATTAGAATTAGTCAAAACTATTGTATCGGCTAAAATTCAAAATCAATCTACGGTTTTGTATCGTCAGAAAATTGCCGACAGTCCTTTGAAAACTTATAAGAAATTAGTGTCTCAAAAGGCAACTTTAGATGAAGTTCGAGGGGTGGAAGGAATTGCGGCTAAAGATTATTTTGCGGAATGGTCGGCTATGTTAAAAGAACCTTGGTCTTTTCCCGGTCGAAATCGTCGTCCTCCCACTGACCCAGTTAATGCGTTATTGAGTTTTGCTTATGGTTTATTGCGGGTACAAGTAACAGCGGCTGTTCATTTAGTTGGACTCGATCCTTATATTGGGTATTTGCATGAAGTCAGTCGCGGTCAACCTGCAATGGTGTTGGATTTAATGGAAGAATTTCGTCCTTTGGTGGCGGATAGTTTGGTGTTATCGGTTTTAAATAAACGGGAAATTCAACCGGATGATTTTACTGAAAGTTTGGGTGCTTATCGCCTCAGTGATGATGGACGCAAGCGATTTTTACAAGGGTTTGAACGCAAAATGAATGATGAGTTTAAGCATCCTATTTTTGAGTATCGTTGTACCTATCGACGCGCTATTGAATTACAAGCTCGATTGTTAGGACGGTATTTACAAGAGGGAATTCCTTACAAACCATTGGTGTTACGATGAAGGATACTTTATTTTATTTGATCATTTACGATTTACCCGATACGAAAGCGGCGAATAAACGTCGGACAAGGTTACATAAGTTGTTGTCGGGTTACGGAAAATGGTGTCAATATAGTGTTTTTGAATGCTTTTTAACAAGTATTCAGTTTGTGAACTTACAACACCAAATTGAGAAATTGATTAAGCCTGCTGAGGATTCAGTGCGGATTTATGTTTTGGATGCGGGTTCTCGGAAACGAACGATTACTTATGGTTCTGAGCAACCCCGTCAAGATCAGGCGATTGTGATTTAGTTGTATTTGATAGGATTGACTGTAAGCTGCTACGCATTTTATTTGACAGTCAGTTTTTCGGATCTTCTTGTGGGATGGGCATCCTGCCCGTCTTAGTATTGGATTTAGATGCGTAATAGCTTACCCTGTTTTTGCTAAAGACAGGGTTTTTGTTTATCACAGACTTTTACTCTTGACAAGGGGTTGTCTTTGGTTTACTATAGTTTTCGTGAATCGAAGCGGGGGCTAAATCCTGGGGGGATTCACGAAAAACGCCAGAACCTTGACAATTCAATAGTTTTTATTGTTGAATTCGGTTAGTTATTGCTAATCTATTGCAATAACGAAGGCTGAAACGAGGCAAAAAATGAGGTTCACGAAAACTGGCTTCAGAATGCCTACTCTGTCCCAGTTTCAGGGGGCAGACTTTCAACTAATAGAATCCCGTTCGCGGGACTGAAACTTGGGAGTGCGATCACTATCCTCTGAAAGTTCATCTAAACTTTCAACTAATAGAATCCCGTTCGCGGGACTGAAACAGCAAAAGTAATGTATCGGGCGACGGTCATCCCCACTTTCAACTAATAGAATCCCGTTCGCGGGACTGAAACTAACAGTGGGTTAAACCTCTATGACTCTCAAGGTGGATTAGGCTTTCAACTAATAGAATCCCGTTCGCGGGACTGAAACAAGATTTCTACAATATTGAACAACTCAAACATCATCACTTTCAACTAATAGAATCCCGTTCGCGGGACTGAAACCTAAAAGTTCAGGATAAGCGATTTCCAACGATTCGTCTTTCAACTAATAGAATCCCGTTCGCGGGACTGAAACCTGTTTGGGGAGAAAATACGACACAAGTTAATAAGCACTTTCAACTAATAGAATCCCGTTCGCGGGACTGAAACAAAATGAACGCCATACCAAATCATCAAGGATTACGATCTTTCAACTAATAGAATCCCGTTCGCGGGACTGAAACAATATCCCGTAGGTTTTACCTTTGGAGTCGTATTCGCTTTCAACTAATAGAATCCCGTTCGCGGGACTGAAACTCTCTACTTCTTTATTGACTATTGAATCAATCTATCTTTCAACTAATAGAATCCCGTTCGCGGGACTGAAACTTTGCTCACAGTCAAGATTTAATTCAAGTTGTTCACCTTTCAACTAATAGAATCCCGTTCGCGGGACTGAAACAGCAATGCTGAAGCTATGGCATTAAGACGGGCTGCGGCTACTTTCAACTAATAGAATCCCGTTCGCGGGACTGAAACATTATGATTGATGAGTTTGGGCTTTACGCTCCCAGCTTTCAACTAATAGAATCCCGTTCGCGGGACTGAAACTCAACTAGAAAATGAAAGATTTGATGAACTCAATAACTTTCTTTCAACTAATAGAATCCCGTTCGCGGGACTGAAACTCTAAATTAATCATAGGAACTTCAACCCGTGGAACTACTTTCAACTAATAGAATCCCGTTCGCGGGACTGAAACCCAAAGATTGACCATTGAACTACTGTTGAAAGACAGCCCTGAAGGGCTTACTACGGGGTGCGTAAACCAAAATAAGTTAAAATTAAATCGGTATTTCCTATGTTGGTGACTTCGTGAACTTCCCCAGGTTCCACTGCAATACAAACCCCTGGTTTTAATTCATAATCTGTACCATTAATCGCCATATTTCCCCAACCCGATTCTACAAAAAAAACTTCACACATATCAGCATGGGAATGACCACCCGCCACTTGTCCGGGGGCAAAACAGGCTTGAGAAAAATTGGTTAAATGGGGTAAATCTCCTAAACTCAACATCACCTTTTTTTTAATCGCTGGATTATGGGAAACTTCCTGTTCTGGAATTTGGTTTAAATCGGTTATTTTCATAAAAATTAAACATACAATTTCTTTTAATTTTACTAAATTTATGTTATTTTGTCAATTAATTTAGCTAAACAATCTTTAACCGTTTGAATAGCAGATTCAGGAGAATTCACAATAAAAACTCGTTTTGGGGCTAAAGATTTAAAAAAACTTTGACTTTCTAAGTTTTGATTTAATAAAATAACACACTTATTTTGTTTAATTGCTAACGCAATTTCGGAAGCAGTTCCGGCTCCCATTCCACAAGCAATAATAACATCAGAAGATAACACATTAATAGTATTTCTAGCCTGACCTAAATTGGTAAAAATCGCAATATCTACCGCCTCAGACATTCCTTGACTATCCCCATTCGGTAAAATTCCCAACGTTAAACCCTTGGCTAATTTTGCCCCTTGATTAGCCGCTTCCATGACTCCCCTATTTCGACCTCCTGTTAATAAAACCCATCCTGATTCAGCAATCAATTGACCCAATTGATACCCATGATCAACATCCAGGGGCGTTGCTCCTTCTCCCGGCCCCATAATACCAATGATAATTTTTTTCATAAATAATATGATAAGATGCCAGACATCTATTAATTTAGAGCGATCAATCATCGCTGATTTCTAAACCTTGAGAAATCTTAAGATTTGTTATGAAAACTCAACTAAAGCTCAAAAAAGTATCCGGGGATACCTTAGTCCAAATGCGGCAGGATTTAATGGCTGAATCCCGACCGAGTTTTAACTACATGATTTTAGTCATAACGGCTTGTTTAATTGCGACTTTTGGATTACTGAGTAATAGTACAGCCGTCATTATTGGAGCCATGTTAGTCGCTCCCATTATGTTACCCTTGCGAGGATTAGCCTTTGGTATTTTAGAAAATGATCAAGAATTATCTCGGTCTGGTATTATCTCGATTGTTGTGGGAACAGTAGTAGCACTGATCTTATCAATCACTTTAGGAAAAATAGTCGGAATTGAAGATTTTGGTTCAGAGGTTTTAGCGAGAACTGAACCCAATTTAATAGATTTAGGAATCGCTGTTGTAGCCGGGGGATTAAGCGGTTTTACTAAAGTTGAAAAGGGGATTAGTGACGCGGTGGCTGGAACCGCAATTGCAGTGGCGTTAATGCCTCCTTTATGTGTCATTGGTTTAACGTTATCTCAAGGTTTTTATGATTTAAGCTATGGCGCAACATTGCTTTATTTAACCAATTTAATTGGCATCGCCTTAGCTTGTATGATTGTTTTTGTTTTGGCAGGTTATTCCCAACTCAAAAGAGAATTTGTCATCACACTGATTGTGGCTTCTGTGTTAGCAATTCCTTTAGGCATTAGTTTTTTAAAGTTCGTAACTCAACTGCGGTTACAAACGGATTTAAGGAATATTTTTCAAGAAAAAACCTTAACGGGACAACGAGTAGATTTACAAGACACTCATATTAATTGGAAACAAAATCCTCCCACAGCTTATCTAAAAGTTCGTTCTACCGAACCCGTTACCCCCAGACAAGTGCGTTTAGTTCAAGAGTTTATCAATCAAAAAATGAGACAGAATTTCACGTTGGTTTTCTTAGTTGAAGAGGTAGAACAAGTAGAAGCAGAGAAGTAATCAGTTGTCAGTTATCAGTCATCAGTTATCAGTCATCAGTAATTACTAATTACTAATTACTAATTAGTTGATTGACTCTCTCTTAACTCTTAACTCGTACAGGCACACCTGAGCGAAACCATATCTCTACACTGATAACTGATAACTGATAACTGATAACTGATTTTAAAATCCGCCAAAATCAAGGGGGGTCGATACAGGACTGGTGAAGACAAAATAAATAATTCCCGCTCCTAATAATGCGATCGCTAAACTAAAAAGAATGACCCAACGATCAGGGGGTTCGTAGGTATCTTCTTCAATATCTCGACGCACAATAAAATATTGAAATGTGGATAATAATACCGTTAATAAACCCACTCCTGAAAATAATAATCCTAATTTCCAACCATAACCAGGGCCAGGAACAGCAACAGGTTGAAATGCACGGAGGCGTAAAATCACAACACCAAATCCCATTAAACCAACGGCGGTTCGCATCCAGGCGAGATAGGTTCGTTCATTCGCTAAGTGATCTCGAACGCGGGAAGGGTTCAATTTTTTGGGTTTCTGGATAATTTCTGCGGTAGAATCTGGTGATTTTATGAATTCAGAGGCTTTGATTTGGGTGTAATCTTCAGTTTCCATAGTTTAGGAAATTCAACAAAAATACAGAGAATCAACCAGGAAATCACTCTTGTTCAGGGTGACTTTAATTATCCCTTTTCTCCCTGTTTAAAGGGAGATAGGGAAACATAGTTAGAAGCTTTTATGATTTTTTCGTACTCAAAGCATTAGGAATTTGGCTATCAATAATACTCTGAGAAATATTAGGGATAAACCAATTGATATTATTTCCTTGAACAACCTTCGCTAAGGGGGAGTTAAACTCAAGATTTCCAGATTCAGAATTAGTGGTAATTTCTAACTGAGTTCCATCCAAAATTTTAATCGCAATTGGCCCTTGTAAAGCCTCAGATTGTTCACTGAGTCCTAAATTTGTCCCCTTAAGATCTTGGGGTAAATAGAAGCCATCACAATCCCATTTTTTGGGAGTAGTTTGATTATCACCCAAAAAATAAAGGGTTGCTTGCTCATCTTGATCTTCTTTTCGGGGACTGCCATAAACTGCTATTGTTTTTCCAGTTTTATTGGTACATTGTCCCCAATTAGTTCCTGATTTTAAAGCATATTGTTGAAACTGTAAATAGTCAAGTTGTTGTTGAACAGCGTCAGAAATTGCGCCTTGAGTTTGTTTTTCATCTTCCGCAACTAAGGACAGTTGTTTTAAGGCTTGGGTGACTTCAATATAATCAGGATTTTTCATATATTTAGGTTCGGCGGAAGCTGGTTCAGAGAGCAGAAAATTTAGCATCAAAACCAAAGCAATCAATAGAGAAGTTAAGAATTTCATGAATTTTTTCCTTGAACTAGGTTGAATCAAAACATTAAAATTTGTACAGGGTGTAATCCGATTATTCAACTTCGGTTACTTCCGAGGAATTAGAAAACAAACCCAAGCACAACTAATGCCTAAAGCCAGAAGTGCTAATAACAGGTTTTCTTTGACGATAAATACACCTAAACCAATTAACACACAAGGAATAAATGTATTACCATAACCTGTTAAAACCTTAGCAATGGTGGGAAAATTCGTTAACTTGTAAGCCAGATAACACCAAACTCCAACGAGGGAGAAAAAGGTACATAATATGGTTAATAAACTTTCCCAACTACTACTGGCAAATAGGGGGACATAAATCCCTATATTATCGCTCCCATTGGCAACCGTTACCGCCGCAACTCCATAGGTTTGAGGAGATAACCAATTTTGCCAAAAAGAGGGGGGATTTGATGTTGTAGAAGTCTCGACAGAGCTTGAATCTTCCTCCTGATCGGTTGGGGATTTTAATAAATAATGAATCCCAAAGATAACAGGAACTAAACCCAACCATCGAATCCAATCAGGAGGAATCAATAAACTTCCAAAAAAACCGGGTAAACTTGCCAATAATAGGAGGGTAAATCCTAAATATTGACCGATGACAATTTGGCGACGGCGGAACAGATCATTAACTTGGGAAAAAAATAGGGTAAGGATGAAAATATCATCAATATTAGTCGCAGCAAAGGCGGCGGTTCCTGTTAAAATGGCGGTCATAAATTCGTTCATGGTTTGATTTTTATGTAACGGTTAATAAAGGAGAGGTTTAGAATTTTCGTCTGCGTTTAGTCGAATAGGAATGGGATGTAGGAAGCACTAAAGAAGCTGAAGGAATAATTTCAGGAGTGGGGTGAGTAAATTGAGCATGAATTTCTTCAATATGGAGTTCCATTGTTCTGACTAATTTCGGTGAACGAGTGCGTTGTCTGACGAACCAACTACAAGTTACGAATAAGTAGAACAGGAATAAATAAGGGAAGAGATTATAAGGCGCTTCAGGAACTGGAAACAGTTGATTTCCAGGAATACCAACGCTACCAATAATCGGAATCATCATGAAGCCAATAGCTAAGATAGAACAGACAACATCCATCGGGCGTAGTTGTTTAATTTTGTGGAGATAAAGGGGTGCAGCTAGGGAAACTAAAATGTAAACCGTTAAAAATCCATAACTACAAATCGCCCCTAAATAACCCATACTTTCAAATAAGCGAATATTGAACATTGACAGGATTGCTGGAACTAGAAACATCACAAAAGAACAGAGGGTAACAGCAATATGAGGGGTGCGATTTGAAGCGTGGGTTGTACCAATAGACGCATGAAATAAACCGTGACGCGCCATGGTAAAAAAGATGCGGGCGGCGGGATTAATGGTTCCTAAAACACAAGCAAAGAAGCTAAATAAAACCCCGAACGCAATAATATCTCCTAAGAATCCAAGACCGATTTGATGGGAAAGAAAAGCTAAAGGTTCTTCTGTCGTTGTAATCGAAACCCCAGTTCCTTCAAATCCTAGAATTTCAACATAACTGGTGAAGATAAAAAAGACTCCAGCTAGGATAACACTGCCCATCACAGAACGGGGAATTGTTCTTAATGGATTTTTAGCTTCATCTCCTAAAGTTGTTGCACTTTCAAATCCTGAAAATCCAAATAAAGCTAACACTAATCCGGTGGCAATATGACCGGGGGTAACTCCTTCTAAGGTGAGTTGGCTCAGATCTAAAGCAAAGCCTTTATGCGCCCATATCATAATCGTTAGAATTCCAATTAACAAAATCGAAATTCCTTCCATCCATAACATCGCCATAGCAGAAAGTTGGATATCTTTATAAGCTGCATACCAAGCAATTCCTGCACCAATGGCGAGTAAGGTAATTGCCGAAGGATGAATGCCTAAATGACCGAATAATATGCCGCTAAAGTTGGCTAAACCACAGAGAACAGACATTCCGGTGAATAAATAGGCGAGTACCAAACTCCAACCACAAATGACTCCGGCGGTGGGGCCTAATCCTTTAACAATATACGCATAAAATGAACCCGGAGAAGCAGAACGTCTGGCAAATTGATTAATATTAATACTGACAAAAATTAAGCCAATTAAACCAATTAAAAAACTGAGCCAAGTTCCTTTTCCTGAAAGAGCAACTAATAAGCCTAAATTAGAGGCTGGAATTGTTGTAGGGGCAATTACAGAAAAAGATTGAGCTAAGACTTCTCCAAAAGAAAGACAATCCTTTTTTAAGCCATGAGAACTTTGGTAGAGTTGAGTGCTTTCCGTCATAGAGTAATTCCTTCTGTATTTCAAATAAACATCGGTGAATTGCTCTGCGATCGCCAATAAAGTATTGAGCAATGATTAACGATATCACCGGACATGAAACAGTTAATGTTTCAGTTTTTACTCTATGGGGATTCCATAATAGAATCAACTGTTCTTTTTTGTTGAATTAATAAATTTTATTGATTGATTCTCCCCTTAATGGTGTTTCACGGTAGGATCAAAGAATGATTGCTGAAAATTTTCTACTTCAGTTCTAAATCTTCTGAGTGGATTTCCTCAGAATTAGTTTGAGTTTTAGGACGAGGGATTCGTTGCTGTTTATAGAAGGGTTTATAAACTCGTAGCCGATAAATAGACGTGTGTTTAACTTTTTTGAACCCACTTAAAATCAGTAACGTCATTAAAGTTCCGATTAAACTCATGCGCCATAATCCACATCCGGCGGCGGTTCCTAAACCGGCGGTTAACCACAAAGCTGCCGCCGAAGTTAGTCCTTTAACTTTAGGTTTAAGATTATGTTTTGGCTGTTGCAAAATTAAGCCAGCCCCAAGAAATCCTACTCCGGTTGCAATGCCTTGAACGGTACGACTCAGGGCGTTGGTTGAGTTCATATCAAAGCCGGCTTGTAAGGGTAGCATGATAAAAATAGCAGCCCCTAAACTGACAATCATATAAGTTCTCATTCCCGCAGGCCTACTGGGTTGCTGACGATCTAGTCCAATCAATCCTCCGATGAACAAAGCAATTCCTAAGCGGAAAATAATGGTGAACCAATCATCAGCCGGAAAAAACATTGGGTTAGAATTTATAGCCATTGCTCCTCAACCCCCCTAGGATTAAAAAATCCTACTATTTTTTAAATCTCATAGTGCCAAAAAGGTTGATGTCCTGGTAAGAGAATAAATTGCCTATTTAACCGTTCAATAATTCCATGCTGTTCAAATTCTTTTAAAAGTCGAGTAACTGTGACTCTGGTTGTGCCAATTGTTTCAGCAATTTCTTGATGGGTTAAATGAAATTCAATTAATTGTCCCTGAGAGACACCACTGCCAAATTTGTTGGCTAATAAGGTCAATAATTTATGCAACGCTTCATCAACGGGACGGGAATGAACGATTTCTAAAAAGGTTTGCAGTTGATGAATATGTTCAATTAACAGGGGATAGAGATTATCAAATTCAGAGATCGGAACAGGAATCGCCTGAACTGGGGTCACGCACTCCATATAGTAGGGGTCAGCTTTGGACAAAACCCGTGAAACGATATCTCCTTCCCCCCATAACCCTAATGTAACAACAGTTCCATTTTCCAGGTAGGTGAGAGTACGCACAACACCCGACTGAATTTTCCACAGGTGATCCCGTTTTAAAGGAAGTCGGTCACGGCGTTGGAAGTAACGCTGTTGTTGACTGAATTCCGGTGCAATTCCTGAAGCTAAGGTCATGGAAGATACAAACTCAGTGAAATTTAACTAAAATTGTAAAGCATATTACTTCTATTCGCATTATAATACACTTTTAATTGTATTCTATTTTAATTGTCCCCATTCAGACTAACCCCATCCCCAAATCATGCAAGAGGTGAGTAACTTTACAATGGCTGGAATGACCCTAGAGCAACTGCGGATTTTTTTGGCGGTAGCAGAACATCTACACTTTACCCGTGCGGCTGAGAACCTCTATATTACGCAACCGGCGGTTAGTGCTGCGATTCAAAGCTTAGAAACCGAATATCGAGTCAAGTTATTTCATCGGATTGGTCGCCACGTTGAAATTACAGAAGCGGGACAATTACTGCAACTTGAAGCTCAAAAAATTTTGGAACAAGTCGCCTTAACCGAACGCGGATTAAAAGAGTTAAATAATTTGCAACGGGGAGAACTCAAGTTAGGATCAAGTTTAACAATTGGAAACTATTGGCTACCGGAAAAAATTAGTCAATTTCAACGGCAATATTCAGGAATTATTGTTAACTGTACCTTAGCAAATACCGAGGAAATTTGTTTAGGGACAGCCAACGGACACTTTGATTTAGGATTAATTGAAGGGGAAGTCAAACCTTCTTTACAAAAATTGTTAAGTCAGGAGGAAGTTGGCAGCGATCGCTTATTAATTATTGTTGGACAATCCCATCCTTGGTTTAACCGAGAAAAAGTTGATTTAACAGAGCTTAAAAATACAGATTGGGTCATGCGAGAACCGGGTTCAGGAACTCAACAACGGTTAGAAGAAGCGTTACAAAATTGGGGAATTAATCTCAGTGAATTAAAGGTTATTTTAGTTTTAAATACCGGAGAAATGGTAAAATCTGTTGTCGAAGAAGGTCATGTAGCCGCCGGAATTTCTGAACTAATGGTTAAAAAAGAATTAAAATTAGGAATTTTAAAGGCGATTCGGATTGTTGATTATCGTCAACCTTCTCGTAAAGAATTAGAATTGATTCGACCTTTTTTAAAAATCAAACATTGTCAACGGTTTCAAACTCGTATTTCTCAAACCTTTGAAAAAATGTTATTATTGAATGAGATTAATTTACAGTTAACGCAAAGAAATGTTTGCTAAACGGATCTCTATTCAGGAAACTGATGATTCAATCAGGATTCTAGCTTAAATCCATGAATGAATTTATCATCTACAACTAAAGGTAAACTTCCATTCCATTTATCAATAATTTTTTGGTGCAAAATTTCGGGAGTTAAGGTTTTTTGCAGTAAACTATGAGCTTCAGCTTCTCCTTTGGCTAAATTGACCTTAACTTCTGCTTCTTTAATTGCTTTCAAAACTAAAAATCCGGCTTTTTTAGCATCCTGTTCAGCAATTTGTTTGGCTTCCACAGCATCGGTAAACCGTTGGGAAAAATGAACATGAACTAGAGAAATATTATCGACTTGAATGTGATAATTAATTAATTGGCTTGTTAATAAATGATCCACTTCTGATTTTACATTTTCCCGACAAGTAATAATTTCTTCGGCGGTATATTTAGCCATAACCGCTTTGAGAATTTCCTCAATCACGGGATTAATAATCGCTTCAATAATGGCTTGTTCATCCCCAATTTGTTGAAACGCTAAATTAACTTCTTCAGGGATAATATGCCAATTCAATGCCACATCCGTAAACACCTCCTGTAAATCTTTTGAGGAAGCTTCAGCTGATATTTCCTGTTTTTGAATACGGACAGTCATCTTTTGTACTGTTTCAGCCACAGGAATAATAAAATGCAATCCTTCATTCAAAATTTCAGACTGAACCTGACCAAATACCATTAAAATTCCCCGTTCTCCAGCATTAACAATAATCAGAGGATTGAAGAAAATTAAAAGTAATAAAAATACAAAAATCAGGTTAGCTGGCTTCAAAAATAATTGATATCTGGGCATGGGTACAATCTGAAGTTAACTTTCAAGAACAGTAGAAGATTGAGTATCTACAATTCGATTAAATTGGTGAATATTTAATAATAAACTACTGAGAATTGACCAAGTGATAGCCAGAAACCAACCCGCTAAAATATCACTGGGAAAATGAACACCTAAATACAGTCTTGTCCAAGCAATTGCCAGGACAAATAATCCGCCTAAACCAATTACTAACTCTCGCCATTTTGTTCTCCAAGTCAGTAAAATGAAGACGGTTACAAAGGTCATACTCAAGAGTGCGTGACCACTGGGAAAAGAAAAAGTTGAAGGAAAAGGATAGGAAGATTGCCACAAATGAGGTCGCATTCGATGAAAGAAAACTTTAGCAGATTGGCTGATAATTCCACTTCCTGAAAGCGTTAAAATTAAATACAAAAGCGATCGCCATTGTTTTTGATACCCTAAAATTAAAATAACCGGAGCTGCTAGGAAAACGATTCCTAGAGAAGTACAAGTAAAGGTTAAGATAATCGCCCAGCTTTCGAGTTGAGGTTGCTCCATAGCATGAAGGGCGAATAAAATTGATAAATCCCAAGGTAGACCACTGGAACTTTCACCTACTTTTAAAGCTAGAATTCCAAACAACAGTAAGGGTAAAGAAATTCCTAATACTAAAAACCGCCAATGCAGGATGAACCAGTCTTGAACAGAACTCCAGTTCCTCAATGACGGTTTATGGGGATTAAAATCAGACATCATTTTGTCCTCAAACTGCACATATTTTCAGTTTAATGCGGTAACAGGGACAGGTCAATTACATTAGACTGAACTAAGAGTACCATTACTACAGTAAAAGCAGTTGAAGAAAAAACACCCATTGCTAAATCTTTCTTAAGATTTCGTTCTGGGGAAGAAGATTCAACAACATTTAGGGCTCCATATTGCATTAAGAGAATTCCCGCTAAATTGGAGAGCCAATATCCAAAAATAGAACTCGGAAAAAATAAATCTTCAGACAATTTACTAAAAACAAATCCAAACCCGTAAGCAATCGGTAAATTAAAGATTAAATCATTCCACCAGCACAACGGAGACATCATGAAACCCAGAAAAACCAAAATTCCGCCGATCCATTTTTTAGACATAAATCTCTCCATTGTTAACAACTTCAACTCAATTGATATCAATTTTTATTAAAAAAAACAATCTGACTCAAGACTGATGCACGAAATCCTAGAAACCCGGTTTCTGCGTAACTTCTATGATAGTTAACTGGACTAGAATTCCAGTCATCGTGTGAAACTAGATAAATTGTACATGAATCTAGGATGAAATTCAATACATTTGCAATTTAATTTTATTTCTTTGTCTCCCAAGTTGGCCCCATCAGGGTTCCCCGCAGCCGCCAGAAGGGTTGTTGAGGGACGTTAACCTCCAGTAGGCCACTATACAGCTTTTCTTGAATATAAGGACTGTCTAAAACGGGCCAATTTTCTAAAACTTGTTGTTTTCCATTAATGATGGCATTGCCAAGGGCTTCATTTTGTTGATAAGTTAAGGTTAAGCGATCGCCTGCTAAACTTTTATAACTTAATTTTCCTTGACTTTTCCAATCTTGATCTTGAATTTCAGTTTGATCTAATCCCGTTTTCAACTGTTGAAAATTAGGATAATCATCAACCGCAGCAACATCAGTGATCCAAGCGGTTTTATTTCCCTGTGCAGCTAAAGCTTGTAAATTTGGTTGTTTCTCAGAAATTGAAGATTTCAACTCAATTTTATCCCCCCAAGGTCGAGCCACTAACCAAATATTATGAAGTTTCCAAATATACCAATTTTTATAGCGTTGAGGTTGACCATAGTGTTGAGGTAAAACCAGATGAGAAGCAGCAGGAACTCCCGCTTTTAAATCCGTTTCATTTAATATTAATTGAAAGATAACGGCTCCCCGTTTTTGTACTAATTGATCCCCCGGACTTCGACCTGTGGCTTGAAGACCATGATAAGTTCCTCCTAAATTAATCACGGCGTTTTGTTGACCCTTTGGATCTCGCACCACTAATTTATAGGTAGCATATTGAGCGCGAATCGTTCCCTTTACTTGATAGACTCTGGCGGGTTCTAATAAAGTCCCTAAACTATAGTTGTTTGTGATATAAAACGTTTCCCAAAGCCGGTTACTTTGATGATAACTATAATAAGCCGGATGACTGGCTCTAGCTTCAAATGGGAGGGGGATTTCTTTACGAGCGATCGCCCTTAAAATTTCCGGGGGACGATAGGAACTTAAGGACGCAGGTAAAGCTAACCAAGCATATTGATCATCCATTTTTTGAGCTAATTCGGGTTGATCTCCCCACCATAACCAAGCAACAGCCGTTAATCCATTATTCCAAGTATTGCGATCAAATCCTCGACTTTCTGCTCCTCCTGCGGTTCCCCAACTCAGCCGTAACGCCATATTAACGGCATACCAATCTAATAATCCTTTGGCTAATTCTCGTAATTTTTGATCCTGAGAAAAATCATAGAGATTTAATAACCCGCTAATACTATACCCATAATAAATAGATGAATGAAACTCACCTTGACCAATGGTTAAAAACTTATTTAATTCTGAGCGTAACCAGGCTTCATTTGTCGCGATACTCGCTGGATCACCAACCGGAAAACCACTGTTATTCATCAAGGCTAAACCCGATGCACGCTGCATAAATGTATGGTTTTCTGTTCCTGCTTCTGTCCATTCTAAAACCCTGGGGGATTCTAATTGACGACGATAGGCAAGTTTGACATCTAAAGGCATTGTTTCTTTAAATAAAAAGAAGATTCGCACATCTAACGGTGCCCGAAAATGATACAGATCCGGCTTATCTTGATCCAGTTTTAATAAAACATCCCAACTATGTTGCAGATCATAATTATTTCCTGCGGGTTCATTTTGTAGACTTAATCGTGCTAAAATAATCGGGAGTAAATATTTATGGGGATCACCGAGTTTAATTCGTCGCCACCAAGCATCTTTTTCATCTAAATTAATCGCAGCTAATTTCTCTCTAATCGCTAACCCTCTGGCTTGAAAAGCTGTTTCTTCGACGGAATTAATAGGGGGAGGTTTGGGGATAATAAAGCTTGAAGAGTTTGGAGAAGAAAAAACAGAACCTTCTAGCAAAATGTTAGAAATTTTAGTGGTTTCAGAAGAATTTTTTCCAGGAGTATCAACAGCAGACAAACGGCAGCCAAAAGCAAAAACAAAGACAACCGTTAATTTGATCAGAAGTTTAAAATTAGTCTTCATTACAGTCTCAAGTTTTAAGGGAGGAAAACCGTTTTTTAGAAATTTTAAAGGATAACTCTGAACATTTACGATAAAATAGGAAACAAAATCACTGGGAGGATTTATCCGATGGGATATGCAATTGACGTTAATCAATCTAACTTTGAGCAAGAGGTGATCAAAGTTTCCGATAAAAGCCCTGTATTTGTAGACTTTTATGCAACTTGGTGTGGCCCGTGTCAAATTTTAAAACCCATTTTAGAAAAGTTGGTGAACGAATATGATTTTATTTTAGCGAAAATTGATATTGATCAAAATCCTGAGTTAGCAAGTCAATATGGGGTAGAAGGTGTACCGGATGTCAGAATTGTGATTCAAGGAGAAATGCAGCCCGGTTTTGTAGGAGCATTAACAGAAGCTCAAATTCGGCAAACCCTCAGCCAATTCAATTTAAAATCTAATTTTGAGCAGGATTTAGAAGCTTTAAAAACTGCGATCGCTCAAAAGAACTTTCCCACCGCCAAACAACTTTTAGATCAGCTATTTTCTCACTATCCAAATCGCTTAGAAGTGGTGTTAGCAGCGGCTAATTTTTTAATTCTTCTCAATCAACTGGAAAATGCTGAAAAACTGTTAAATACCATTGGAGAAGATCAGCGCGACTTTTTCCCCAAAGCTCAGGCTTTAAAACAATTAATCCAACTCAAAACAGATGCTACTGCTTCGGGAGAAAGCCAACTGGAACAGAACTATGCAAAAGCTTGTCAATTAACGTTAGCGGAAGACTACGCAGAGGCGTTATCTTTATTTTTAGAGATTGTATCTACCGATCGCAAATATAAAGAGGATGGAGCGAGAAAAGCCATGTTGACTATTTTTAATTTCCTGGGGGATGACCATCCGTTGACTAAAGAATATCGGAAACAATTAATGCTACAATTATATTAAGGGGGATCAAACAGGGAATAGAGCAGAGGGAATCGGAAACCGAAAATAGAGAACGCGCCATAGAGAACTTTATCATTTGTTATAATCGAAAAATCGGGGATTGAACGGTTTTTCTAAGAAGGACTTTTTTTCTCTAAAAATCCCATAAATTTATGACTAATGCTTTACTGATCCTAGGGGAATTAAATGATCGAGATATAGATTGGATCGTGACCCAAGGGAAACGAGAAGTTTTGCAAGCGGGTACTGTTCTAATTGAAGAAGATCAACCCTTAGATGCACTTTATATTGTGTTGAGTGGAACCCTCAACGTTTGTGTGGCTGCTTTAGAAAATCAAGTGGTTGGAAAAATTGGTGGCGGTGAAATATTAGGGGAAATGTCTTTTGTGGATGGACGTTTACCCTCGGCTACGGTGCAAGCGGTTGAAGAGTGTTGTGTGTTATCCATTTCTCGATCACTGTTATCTCAAAAATTAGAAGAGGATGTTTTATTTTCGTTGAGATTTTATCGAGCTATTACTAAATTTTTATCCTCCCGCTTACGAGCTACCGTCAACCATTTTGGCCATGAAGAAAACGTTACTTTGTTAGCTTCTAAATCTTCCAATAATCTAGTAGAAAATGAACTTGATCATCGTTTGGATTGGATTAGGCAGCGTTTAGGAGGATAATAATCAATCAAATTAAAGTTTTTTCAAGAAGCAAAAATCTTGCTTTTATCATTAAACTTGGATTATTGAGATTATTTTTAATAATTCTGAATTATGACCTTAAATTTTGATCAACAAATGATGCAACACTGCTTGAAATTAGCTTATCAAGCATTAGGAAAAACAGCACCAAATCCCTTAGTTGGATGTGTCATTGTTCAGGATAAAATAATTGTTGGAGAAGGGTTTCATCCGGGTGCGGGTCAACCCCATGCCGAAGTTTTTGCCCTGAGAAATGCCGGAGAACAAGCCAAGGGAGCAACGGTTTATGTTAATTTAGAACCTTGTAATCATTTTGGGCGGACTCCTCCCTGTACAGAAGCCTTAATTCAAGCTGAAGTTTCTAAAGTTGTGGTGGGAATGGTTGATCCCAATCCTTTAGTTTCAGGAACAGGAATTCAACGGTTAAAAGATGCTGGAATTGAGGTAATTGTTGGTATTGAAGAACCAGATTGTCAACAGTTAAATGAAGCCTTTATCTATCGAATTTTGCATCAGAAACCCTGGGGAATTTTGAAATATGCCATGACCTTAGATGGAAAAATTGCTACAACAACAGGTCATAGTTCTTGGGTGACGGGAACCGAAGCTCGACAAAAAGTTCATCAGTTGCGCGTTGCTTGTGATGCGGTTATTGTCGGAGGAAATACCGTCCGACGAGATAATCCTTGGCTAACCACCCACGAAGCCGGAGAACCTAATCCTTTGCGAGTGGTCATGAGTCGAACTTTAGACTTACCCAAACAAGCCCATTTATGGGACACTCAAGAAGCGAAAACTTTAGTTATAACAGAGGAGGGTGTAAATCCAGATTTCCAACAGTTTTTGCAGAATAAGGGGGTAGAGGTAGCGGAATTATCGCCCTTGACGCCTGCCCAAGTCATGGCTTATTTGTATAAACGTCAGTTTTTATCGGTGTTGTGGGAATGTGGAGGAACCCTTGCGGCTCAGGCGATCACAGATGGCAGTATTCATAAAATCTTAGCGTTTATTGCCCCTAAAATTATTGGGGGAAAAACAGCACCATCTCCGGTCGCAGATTTAGGGTTAACTCAGATGACAGAAGCACTTTTATTAGAACGAATGACCTGGGGTTCTGTAGGTAAAGATTTTTGGATTGAAGGATATTTATTTCAAACTTAATTATGAGCGAAGTTGCCCTATTAAGTCTTATGGTCAGTAGCCTCGGAATTGATGCTGTTTTATTGGCGAGTTGGCTCTGTTCCATACAAACTGATATACAATTAGAACAGGAGGAGGAAGAAACATTGACTCGCTACGACTCAGAAGATACTAAACAAATGCCTGTAAAATCTATACAACCTAACGGCTATTCTAACGCTGAATCTCCTGAACCTTTCGTTCGGGAATGGGAGTATAAAATTGTGCGAGCAAGTCGAGATGTATTTCGGAATCCACCTATCTTTAAAAAGTTATGTCAGGAAGAAGCCGAAATGGGTTGGATTTTAGTGGAAAAATTAGATGATCGACGGGTTCGGTTTAAGCGTCCAAGAGGACTAGATCCTGCCGAAAATCCCTACCAAATTAAAGCTGATCCCTATCGTTCAACCTATGGTTCTTCGAGTAATTTAGGAGCTTGGTTAACGGTGATTGCTTTTATAACTGCCATTATTTTACCTGCCTATTTAGGATTTTCATTAGTTGCCATGAGCTTTAATAAATCCTATCAAAATTCTTCCCCCACGATTTCATCTCCTGAACCTGAAGTTCCTCCTGCTTCCCCTTAAAACGTCCTCAAAACAATTTCAATACTCGGTGATAACCTCACCCTTACTTACACTTTTTGTCGGTTTGGGGAGGTTACAACACTATTTTTATAGAAATAATGAATAATGTTACTTTTACATTGGAATCAATTTGTAGCAAAAACCATTGGTAAACTGCCGTTAAGGACAGTTTTAATTGTACCTTTTGTGGTACAAATTACGGCTACGGTTGGATTAGTGGGTTATTTTTCATTTAAAAATGGACAAAAAGCCGTTGAAAATTTAGCCCAGCAGTTAATGAACCAAGTGAGTAATCGTGTTCAAGAAAATTTACAGTTTTTCTTAGAAACTCCCGATCAAATTAACCAAACTAATTATAATCAAATTAAATTAGGTTTTTTAAATACAACTAATTTATATCCTTGGGAAAAATACCTTTGGCGACAAGTTCAATTATATCCTGATATTACTTTTATTGCCATTGCGACGAATCAAAATAAACAAAGGTCAGGTGAAAAACGCCTGAATGGTGATTTTCAAGTTAATGTTGTCGGGGATGATGTTGGCAAAAATTTCTATACGTTTAAACTCGATTCTCAAGGAAATCGGACTCAAGGTGAATTAGTCAAAAAAGACTATGATTTACGTCAACATCCCACTTACTTAAAAGTCATAAAAGAACGCCGAGCTTCCTGGAGTAATGTATTTGTTTCTATTTTAGAACCCAGCTTATTAATTAGTGCCTTAGAACCCATCTACAATCAAAAACAACAAATTGAAGGAATTTTTCTGGCTACCTTACGGCTTGACCAAATTATTACTTTTTTAAAAGGTTTAAAAATCGGTAAATCAGGACAAGTTTTTATTCTTGATCCCGAAGGTCACTTGTTAGCCAGTTCTACGGGAGAACAACCCTTTAGAAAAATTAGCAATCAAAATCAACTTTTTTTGGCAACAGAAAGTCAGAATAAAATTACCCAATCAGCGACAAAACAATTATTGAAACAGTTTAAAAGCCTGCATAAAATTTATAACCCTCAAAAACTTAAATTTTTAATTAATAAAGAAAACTATTTTTTAAATATTATTCCGTTTAGTGATAATAAAAAATTAGAATGGATGATTGTTTTGGTTGTTCCTGAACAGGATTTTTTAGATCAAATTCAAGCCAACAATCGAACAACACTACTTTTATGTTTAGTCACCTTTATTGTAGCAATTGCCATTGGAATTTTAACAGCAAGATGGGTTACATTTCCTATTATTCTACTCAATCAAGCGTCTAAAAACATTGCAGCCGGACAATGGGATTTACCCCAAGACGCTAATCGTCAAGATGAATTAGGAGAACTGACTCGTTCTTTTAATAACATGATTAAACAATTGCAAACCACTTTAACTCAATTGCAAAATCTAAACCAATCTTTACAAATTAGTGAACAACGTTATACAAGTTTAGCTCAAGCCGCACCCGTTGGAATTTTTCGGGCTGATATTGAAGGGAATTATATCTATGGAAATGACCAACATTTTGCCATGATTGGTCTGAGTCAAGCGGAAACAATGGGGATGGGTTGGACAAAAACTTTACACCCACAAGATCGAGATCGGATTCTTTCCTATTGGTTAAAATTTGTCCATGAAGGTGTTCCTTTTCAGTATGAATATCGGTTTTTTAAACCCGATAGTAGTACAATTTGGGTCTATGGAAAAGCACTTGCTGAACGAAATAGTGAAGGTCAAATTACAGGATATGTTGGAACCATTACCGATATTACATCAACTAAAGAAGCCGAACATATTCTGGCTGAATATAACCAAACTTTAGAACATCAAGTTAAAGAACGGACGCAAGAACTCTCTCACACCCTGCAACAGTTAAAAGCCACTCAAAGTCAACTGGTTCAATCCGAAAAAATGGCAACATTAGGACAATTGGTGGCTGGAATTGCCCATGAAATTAATACCCCATTAGGTGCAATTCAAGCGGCTATTAATAATAATAATCAAGCTTTAATTGAATCTTTAATTGAATTACCCAAACTTTCTCAAAAACTTGATCCTGAGCAACAAGTGCTGTTTTTTAAGGTATTAGATTTTTCACGAAACAACCCCCAGCAAATTTCTACACGAGAACAGCGTGAATATAAACGTCAACTGGCTCAACACTTAAAAGAGTATCAAATCGAATCTCCTCGAAAAATCGCTGATATTTTAATTGATATTGGTATTTATGATAACTTGGAATTTATTTTACCCCTGGTTCAACATCCTGAACAAGAATGGTTATTAAATTTAGCTTATAATCTAGCTCGATTACAACGAAATAATCAAACCATGATTACAGCAATTGAACGAGCTTCTAAAGTTGTTTTTGCTCTCAAAAGTTATGCTCGTTATGATCCCCATAGTCAAAAACAATCCGTCTTAATTACTGAAGGCATTGATACGGTTTTAGAACTCTATCACAATCAACTGAAACGGGGCATAGAAGTCAATCGTACCTATCAAATTACCCATCCCCTTGATTGTTATCCTGATGAATTAATGCAGGTTTGGACAAATTTAATTCATAATAGTATTCAAGCCATGAAGGGTCAGGGAACTCTCAAGATTGTCGTCCTCCAAGAAGAAACTGAGTTTCGGGTTCACATCATCGATTCAGGCTGTGGGATTCCGGCCGATATTCAAGGACGCATTTTTGAACCCTTCTTTACAACAAAACCTTGGGGAGAAGGGAGTGGTTTGGGATTAGATATTGTTCAAAAAATTATTGATAAACATCAAGGTCAGATTACCGTTCAAAGTCAACCCGGAAACACTATTTTTACGATCTCCTTACCTCGAACCTAAACCGAAATTTTGGGATGAGTTGTGTTTATGTTAAAATGAGTAAAGTTTACTTTTAATTAGCCATCTTTATCAAAAAAATCAATTCAATTAAAATTTAAAAAGGAAAAGCCAATGGTAGAAAAAGCTATTATCTGTGTAGATGATGAACGGTTTGTGGTAGAAAGTCTCCTAGAACAACTCAAACGGAGATTTGGAAAGGAGTATATCTATGAAGGTGCAGAAAGTGCCCCGGAAGCCTTAGATATTCTGGAAGATTTAAAACAGGAAGATATTGAAGTATTAATTATTGTTTCGGATTGGTTAATGCCTGAAATGCGAGGAGATGAATTTCTGATTGAAGTCCATCGTCGTTTTCCCAAAATTATTACAGTGATGTTGACGGGACAAGCGGATGAAGCTGCGATTAAACGGGCTGAAAAATATGCTAATTTATATCGTTGTCTTTATAAACCTTGGACAGAAGAAGAGTTAGCACAAACGATTGCATCTGCTTTAGGATAGTGATCAACATTTAGAGATTTTTATTGCTTGAATTTCTTCCGATAATAACTTGAGAACAATGGCTAAACAACTGGCAATTTTATGTGTAGATGATGAATCCGTTATCTTAGAAAGCCTTAAAGAACAACTCAAACGGAATTTACCTCAACATTATGAATTAGAATCAGCAGAAAGTGGCGAAGAAGCCTTAGAAGTTATTGAAGGATTGCATGAGGAAGGCTTAGAAGTCGCCTTAGTTATTTCTGACCAAATTATGCCCGGTTTACAAGGGGATGAGTTATTAATCCGAATTCATCAAAGTTATCCCCAAATGTTAAAAATTATGTTGACTGGACAAGCAGACGCTCAATCTGTTGGCAATGTAGTCAACCAAGCAAGTTTGTATCGTTATATTAGCAAACCTTGGGATGAAACGGACTTAATTTTAACAGTTCAAGAGGCATTAAGGCGCTATACTCAAGAACAACAACTGGTAGAACAAAATCAAAAATTACATGAATTAAATCGACAATTACAACAGTTAAATATTTCTCTGGAACAAAAAGTTTTAGAACGAACTACACAATTAGAACAGGCAAAACAGGCTGCTGAAGTGGCGAATCAAGCTAAAAGTACATTTTTAGCTAATATGAGTCATGAATTGCGATCGCCTTTGAATGCGATTTTAGGCTTTGCTCAATTAATGAATCGAAGTACAACTCTTTCTGCTGAACACCAAGAACAAGTGAAGATTATTTTACAAAGTGGAGAACATTTATTAAGTTTAATTAACCAGCTTTTAGATTTAGCTAAAATTGAGGCAGGCAAAATCACCCTTAATGAGGCTAATTTTGATCTATATCATCTCCTTCAAGATTTAGAAGATATGTTCTCTCTCAAGGCTAAAAATCAGAGTTTAAGCTTAACATTTAGCTGTTGTAAAGCTGTTCCTCAATATGTTTGTACTGATGAGATTAAACTTCGCCAAATTCTGATTAATTTACTCAATAATTCTCTTAAATTTACTCATCAAGGAGGCGTGCATCTAACCGTTAATTGTAATAAAATTGATCCCTCAAACCTACAACTGATTTTTGCAGTTCAAGATACGGGAGTCGGCATTGATTCCGAAGAAATTGATCAGCTTTTTGAGGCTTTTACTCAAACTCAAAGGGGAAGAGAAGCTGATGAAGGAACGGGGTTAGGTTTATCGATTAGTCAAAAATTTGTACACCTGATGGGTGGGAAAATCAAAGTTAATTCCCAAGTCGGAGTCGGTACAACCTTTACCTTTAATATTCACGCTAAATTTGTTGATGATATTTGTTTATTTAATCAAAATTCATCTCGAAAAATAGTGGGTTTAGCTCCTAATCAACCTGCCTATAAAATATTAATTGTTGACGATAAATTCTGTAATCGTAAATTATTAATGCAATTGCTGAAACCCTTGGGATTAGAATTAAAAGAAGCTTCAAATGGCAAAGAAGCTGTAGAAATTTGGGATGTGTGGGAACCCCATTTAATTTTAATGGATCTGATTATGCCCATTTTGAATGGTTATGAAGCCACAAAACAAATTAAAAATACCTTAAAAGGAAATGCTACGGTGATTATTGCGATTACTGCTAGTGTTTTAGAAGAACAAAAAGCCTTGGTACTTTCAATGGGTTGTGACGATTTTGTGAGAAAACCCTTTCAAGAATCCCATATTTTTGAGATGATTGCAAAATATCTAGGTCTTGAATATATCTATGCGGAGGACACCCCCCTAAACTTTTTAAATCCCTCAAACTCTATACTTACTGTTGAAAGCTTGAAAGGGATGCCCTCTCAATGGATAGATGAACTTTATCAAGCCAGCCTTGACTTAGATTATGAGTTAGTTTTAGATCTAATTCAAGAAATTCCGTTGGGACAAGCTGATCTGTCTCAAGCTTTAACCGATTTAGTTTCTAATTATAGAGTTGATCAAATTTTTAATCTTATTGAAAAAATAAAAATTCATGAATATTCGAGCTAATAAAAAACAACAACTCGGTGGTATTTTAATTATCGATGATAAACTTGAGAATTTAAAAGTTTTATCAGAAATTCTTAAGCAACAAGGGTATAAAGTTCGTCAAGCTATCAATGGAATATCCGCTTTAAGGGCCATACAATCATCCCCCCCTGATTTAATTTTATTAGATATAAAAATGCCGGAAATGGATGGCTATGAAGTTTGCCAAAAACTGAAACAAGATTCTCAAACTCAGGAAATTCCAATTATTTTTATTAGTGCTTTAAATGAAGTTTGGGATAAGGTAAGAGCGTTTCAATTAGGAGGGGTTGATTATATTAATAAACCCTTTCAAGTGGAAGAAGTTATTGCCCGAATTGAAACCCAGTTTATTATTCAAAGACAAAAAAAACAATTACAAGCAGAAATAGAATATCGTCAAGCCCAAGAAGAACGGTTAAAAGAGGAAATTCAACACCGTCTTGCCAAAGAAAAGCAATTACAAGAAGAAATTCAACGACGTAAAGAAACAGAAGAAATTTTATATCAATCTCGTGCTTTAATTCAAAGTGTTTTAAATACGTCAATGGATGGAATTGCTGCGTTTCAATCTATCCGAAACACAATGACCGGAAAAATTATGGATTTCCGTTGTTTAGTTGTGAATCCAATCATTGGCCAAATTTTGAAGCAAGATCGCTCTAAGTTAATGGGTAAAATTATTTTAAAAAGATTATTGAAAAAAATAGATTCCACCTTATTTGAAAAGTTTGTTAATTTAGTAGAAACGGGAACTCCTTTAATTGATGATATTTTTTATCACAGTGACGATACTCAAGGTTGGTATCATTTTATTGCTGTCAGGTTAGGGGACGGATTTTCCATCGCCATTCGAGATATTACAGACCGTAAAAAGATAGAGCTTGATTTATCTCGTTGGGCTAAATTAGATGGGTTAACACAAATTGCTAACCGTCATTATTTTGAGGAATTTTTAAATATAGAATGGCAGAGACATCTACAGGAACAAAAACCAATTTCCTTAATTTTATGTGATGTAGATTATTTTAAAGCTTATAATGATACCTATGGTCATTTAGAAGGAGATGACTGTTTAAAAAAAGTAGCTCAAGCAATTGATCAAGTGATTCAACATCCCGGAAATTTACTAGCTCGTTATGGCGGTGAAGAATTTGTTATTATTCTAACCCAGACGAATCTATTAGAAGCAGGACAAATTGCTACAGATATTCAAACTTCTATTCGGATTCTCAATATTCCCCACTCCCAATCTCAAGTGAGTGAGTTACTTACGCTAAGTTTCGGCATATCGAGTTTAATTCCAACGCCAGAAAACTCAACTTTTATATTAATTAAATCTGCTGATCAAGCCTTATATCAAGCTAAACAACAAGGGAGAAATTGCATTGTTACTCAAGTAGATTAAAGGAGTTAATCATCTGCATTCCGGCGGTGGTAAATCGTTGAAATGCGAGATTTGCTTGTTCTGTATAATCCACAATACCGGGAATAACAACAGGAGAGGTACAATCTTCTAATAAATAAACATTGTGAGCTAAATTAGAATTTTTGGCTTGAATTTCGGTTAATAAATTGTCAATTGTCCAAGCAACACAATGGCTTTTCGCTTGACCCGCAATCAGAATTCGATCAAAGTTTAAAATCTGTTCTATTAATTGTTTATTTTTTTGAGCAATGGTTTCTCCGTGCATATTTTCTAAAACTTCCGGTTGCAAAACCGAATAATTTTCTGTTAAGGGATGGTTTCCTTTAATCTCAAATTGAACCTGAGAACATCGGGAAATCGTATGAAAAAATAACGCTTCTTCAACGGCTGAAACCAACCCATGACCGATCCCTCCTAACATTGAATGATAGGGCCATACTGTTAAGGGATATTGACCTTTTTTTGCTAAGGTTTGGGCATAATGTAAGGCGTATTGTTCTAGGCTGTTTTCATCTGCACCTAAAATTCTATGGGTAACTTTTGGATTCATTTTCCAGATACGATTTTGAATATCCTCAACGGAAATTAAGGTTGCAGAGGTGGGATGTTCACCTTGTTGATTAATCCAAAAAATGGGATGAAAAATTTGGAAGGTGGTATGGGTATCTAAGGTAGCAATAATATGGCTAATTTTGTTTAAGTTTCGATAAATAAATTCACACAATCTAATATTGTCTTCTACTGCACCATTCCCCGATGCACCTCCTACAAATAACTCAAATTCAGGAATACAAAACGTATTTTGAACATCTATTAAAATTAAACAGGTTTTAAGTTGATCCTGACTGGCTGGTTGAATCTTATACTGTTTTGCCCATTGTTCGGCTTCCTGGGCTCGAATTTGATACCGAACACGCCAAACTTCTCCCACACGCTGGGGATTAAAATGGGGAGGAATGGGGAGAGAATCTATTTTTTCTGTGATCATTTTTTTATGATAAAATTAGAGTTAAAGATCAGAATTCAAGCTAGTTTTATGCTGAAATCCATTGATCGAGTGTGGTTAATTGGAGGAACTCAGGAAAGTGCAAGATTGGCTCAGGCGATCGCCCAATGCCAAATCTATTGTATTATTAGTGTAACGACAGAATCAGCAAAATGTCTCTACCCCGAATCAGAATTTTTAACGATTTGGGTGGGAAAATTAGAGCCAAACCAAATTAACTTATTTTTAACAAATTATAAGATTAATCGCATTTTAGATGCTTCCCATCCCTATGCTGTAGAAATTTCTCAATTAGCAATTGCTATTAGCCAAACCCATCAAATTCCCTATTTACGGTATGAACGTCCAGCTATAAAGTCTGAAAATTCAAATCATCTTTTGTATTTAGACCGTTTTGAAACTTTATTAACCGGGGATTATTTAAAAGGAAAACGAGTTTTACTAACCTTGGGATATCGCAGTTTATTCCAATTTGCCCAATGGCAAGAGCAAGCCGTCTTATTTGCTCGAATTTTACCGTCTCTTATGGCTTTGGATGCCGCTTTAAAAGCCGGATTTACCCCCGATCGGATTATAGCAATTCGTCCCCCCCTGTGTTTAGAATTAGAACGGGCATTATGGCACCATTGGAAAATTTCTCTGGTCGTCACAAAAGCTTCTGGATCGGCAGGAGGCGAAGACCTAAAAATTAATTTAGCTCACCAATTAAATATTCCTTTAATTATTATTGCCCGACCCCAGATTGATTATCCTCAAATGACTCACTCTTTTAAGACTGCCGTTGAATTTTGTCAATAGGGAACCGGGGAATGGAGGTCGGGAAAAGTCAACCCCCAAAAAATCTCTGAGATCGTTGCTGCGGTGATCCCCCTTTCCGATAAGATGGTATACGCGGCATCCAAAAAGGAAAAATAGGATATGAGTACAACTGACGAAAGAGTAAAAAGAATTATTGCAGAACAATTAGATGTTGAGGAAGAGAAAATTATTCCTTCGGCGACTTTCGCCGAAGATTTAGGCGCGGATTCCTTGGATACAGTAGAACTGGTCATGGCATTGGAAGAAGAATTTGAGACCGAAATTCCCGATGAAGATGCTGAAAAAATTAAGACCGTTCAAGACGCTATAAACTACATCAAGGCCAAGGAGGAGTAAATTCCATCGACCACCAAGCCAAAGCATCGGCTTAATCTGCAATTGAAGTAAAATCAACAGAATAAGCGAAGGATTAGCCTTCCACCAGTCTCACGGAAATTTTGCTGCGTTCGACTGTCTGGATTAGGCAATCCCAACCCCTCTTAATTAAACTACTGTTATAATGTTAGTTTTGCTTCTCACGCTTTGTTCTGCATTTTAGGTGATTAAATTCTTGAATCGACGAAAATCATGACTACGATGAATGTTAAGCGCGTTGTTGTAACAGGTTTAGGGGCAATTACTCCGCTCGGAAATACCCTAGCTGACTATTGGGAAGGGTTAATGAGCGGACGGAATGGGATCGGCCCCATCACCTTATTTGATGCGTCAAAGCATGATTGTCGCATAGCGGGGGAAGTCAAAAAATTTGACCCCTGTGATTATATTTCGCGCAAAGAAGCTAAACGGATGGATCGCTTCGCCCAATTTGCGGTGGCGGCTAGTCAACAAGCCATCGCAGATGCGGGCTTCGTCATTAATGACCTAAATGCAGAACAGGTGGGTGTCATTATTGGAACAGGTATTGGCGGACTCAAGGTACTCGAAGATCAGCAAGAGATCTATTTAAATCGTGGCCCAGATCGCTGTAGTCCTTTTATGATCCCGATGATGATTGCCAACATGGCGGCGGGACTCACAGCCATTCATACGGGAGCTAAAGGGCCAAATTCCTGTTCTGTAACCGCTTGTGCGGCGGGTTCAAATTCCGTCGGGGATGCCTTTCGTTTAATTCAACGGGGCTATGCTCAAGCGATGATTTGTGGGGGAACCGAAGCGGCGGTGACTCCTTTATCCGTGGCTGGATTTGCGGCGGCACGGGCACTATCAACCCGCAACCATGAACCCCTCAAAGCTTGTCGTCCTTTTGACAAAGATCGAGATGGCTTTGTCATGGGAGAAGGCGCCGGAATTCTACTGTTAGAAGAATTAGACTGTGCCTTAAGTCGTGGCGCTCGCATTTATGCGGAATTAGTCGGTTATGGCATGACCTGTGATGCCTACCACATGACCTCCCCCGTTCCCGGTGGAGCCGGGGCAGCTAGAGCGATTTCCTTGGCGATGAAGGATGCTGGATTAACCCCTGACCAAATTAGTTATATTAATGCTCATGGAACCAGTACCTCTGCTAACGACACCACAGAAACGGCAGCGATTAAAACGGTATTAGGTGAAAGTGCTTATCAGGTGGTGGTTAGTTCCACAAAGTCAATGACGGGTCATTTATTAGGGGGTTCTGGAGGCATTGAAGCGGTGGCAACGGCAATGGCCATTGCTGAGGATCGGGTTCCTCCAACGATTAATTTAGATAACCCTGACCCAGAGTGTGATTTAGATTATGTTCCTCATACCAGTCGCGCTCACACCGTTAATGTCGCCTTATCGAATTCCTTTGGGTTTGGAGGTCATAATGTGACGTTAGCGTTTAAAAAATTTCAACCCTAACTCTGTAGAGACGTGCCTATTTATGCCGTAAGGCTATTGGCGCGTCTATAATATTAGGAAAATAGCCACTTTATCAACTTGTTGATAAAGTGGCTGTTGCAGTTATAAGCTGTTCTGTACTCGCGTAACAGGGTAGGATAGAAATATAAAGAAAATTTAATAATTGTTGTCTTTGTAGTCAACTTAGAGAGGTATCCTTGAGTCATCATCTCGACGCCATTGCTCCCCATGGTGGACATTTAATTAACCGAATTGCCACTCCTGACCAACGGCAGGAGTTTTTGGACAAAGGGGAACATTTACCCAGAGTCCAGTTGGATGAGCGCTCGCTCTCTGATTTAGAATTAATTGCTATTGGTGGTTTTAGTCCCCTCACCGGGTTTATGGAACAGGCGGACTATAAAACCGTCGTCAACCAAATGCACTTGAGTAATGGTTTGCCTTGGTCAATTCCCATTACTCTATCGGTTTCTGAAGAGGTAGCCTCAACCCTGACTGAAGGGGGTTTAGTTCGTTTAGATGCCCCGACGGGGGAATTTGTGGGTGTTTTGGAACTCACCCAAAAATATACCTATGATAAGGAAACCGAAGCTCTCAACGTTTATCGCACCACAGACGAAAAACATCCAGGGGTGAAAGTTGTTTATGATCAAGGGGGCGTTAATCTCGCTGGCCCAGTATGGTTATTAGAACGTCAACCCCATCCCTACTTCCCGAACTATCAAATTGACCCCGCAGACTCACGGGCAATGTTTCGAGAAAAAGGATGGAAAACCATTGTGGGATTTCAAACTCGAAACCCTATCCATCGGGCCCATGAATATATTCAAAAATGTGCCTTAGAAACCGTTGATGGATTATTTTTGCATCCTTTAGTGGGAGCTACCAAATCCGATGATATTCCGGCAGATGTACGGATGCGGTGTTATGAAATTTTGATTGACCATTACTATCCAAAACAACGGGTTATTTTAGCAATTAATCCCGCCGCTATGCGCTATGCAGGCCCCCGTGAAGCGATTTTCCATGCCCTAGTGCGGAAAAATTATGGCTGTACTCACTTTATTGTGGGTCGAGATCATGCCGGGGTTGGGGATTATTATGGAACTTACGATGCTCAATATATTTTCGATGAGTTTGAACCTGGGGAATTAGGTATTACTCCGATGATGTTTGAACACGCTTTTTATTGTACTGTGACTGAAGGGATGGCTACCAGCAAAACCAGTCCCAGTACCCCAGAACAGCGCATTCATTTATCAGGAACTAAGGTGCGAGAATTACTGCGTCGTGGTGAACTTCCACCCCCGCAATTTTCTCGCCCTGAAGTTGCCAATGAACTGATTAAAGCAATGAAGGTGGCAACGGAAGCATAATAATCAGTTATCAGTTATCAGTTATCAGTTATCAGTGGAAGAGTTAAGGGTTGATGGTTAAATAGTTATTAATTAACAACGATTAACCCAAACTCTAAAACCAAAGACTTTATGAGCAGGTTGATCAAGATTTTAGGGAATTAATAAAGTTTTTCTTGATCTTGCTCCTAGTTACGAAAACAACTGATAACTGGCACAAACGTGCCATGGCACGTCTCTACTGATAACTGATTACTGATAACTGATTACTGATAACTGATTACTGATTTTTGGTAATGGGATTAAAACGACGGGAATTTTTACAACAAGCTGGCTTACTGCTGGCGGCGCTGGGGATTCAGGGAGGACTTTATGAGCGTTCCTATCAAGCCTTAGCACAGCCAACCCGAAGAAAGTTAGCTTTATTGGTGGGAATTAATCAATATCCCAGTGGAAATCGAATTGAAGAACCGTTGCAAGGTTGTTTAACGGATGTGGAATTGCAACGCAATTTATTAATGTATAAATTTGGGTTTCAACCCGATGATATTCTCACGTTAACCAACGAAGCTGCAACTCGTAACCAAATTGAATCTGCTTTTATTTCCCATTTAATTGAACAAGCTCAAATGGGGGATGTGGTACTGTTTCATTTTAGTGGTTATGGCAGTTGTATTCCCCGTAATGATCTTGTTTCTAATCAGCCTCAAATTCAATATTCTTATCTGCCTGTTGATGCCGAAGTATCAGAACAGGAAACGGTTAATGATATTTTAGAAGATACGTTATGGTTATTATTGCGATCGCTACCGACCTCTGAAGTCATTACGGTTTTAGATACAAGTTTTATTTATCCTGGACATCATCAACAAGGGACGCTTAAAATTCGTGCCGCCTCAAGTCCAACAACCTTGGAAATTAATCCCACAGAACTGGATTTACAACAGCAATTGTTATCTCGTTTCAACCTTTCACAAGAAGAATTAGAATACCGAAAACCGGGTCAATTACCCGGATTAGTCTTAGCCGCATCTAAACCGTCCCAAGTCGCCACAGAAGGCCGATGGGATGGCTTTAATGCCGGATTATTTACCTATACTTTAACCCAAGCTTTTTGGGGTGCAAGCCCCTTCCCGAATTTAACGGCCCAAATCCGCCGAGTGGCGGGAGAAGTTGAACAAATCGTTGGGCCGTGTCAGCAACCTCAACTCCGCAGAAGCTTAAATCCTGCTCAAGCTGAATCAGATGTTTCTCTAGGGAGTTTGTGGGTTCCCGCTTTACCTGTTGATGGGGTAATAACGGGGGTTGAAGAGAATGGGAAAACCGCTCAAGTTTCATTAACAGGGCTACCAACGTTTGTATTAGATTCATTGGGTTTAAATACAATATTAACGATTATTTCAGAGTCTAATTATTTAGAAAATCCGGTTTATTTACAACTGCGTTCTCGCGCGGGATTAAAAGCAAAAGCGCAGATAAAAAACACGGATTTAAACTTACCTTTTGGGTTGGAAGTTGGGCAAAAACTACAAGAATTTATTCGAATTTTACCGAGGCAAATTAATTTAAAAATCGCCTTAGATCCTCAATTAAATCGAATTGAACGGGTGGATGCGACCAGTGCATTTTCGGGGTTTTCTCGGATGACAATTGTAGCGAGTGATCAACCTGCGGATTATTTACTCAGTCGCGTTACGGATACGACCATCGCCCAAGCTTTAAATACTCCCTTATCGCCGATTTTTCAAGGACGTTATGGCTTATTCTCCAAGGGTTCAGTGTTGATTCCCGATACCATTGGTGAAGGAGGAGAGGCGGTAAAAGTGGCGGTACATCGGTTAATTCCCCAACTCAAAACCCGTTTAGCCATTAAGTTATTACGATTAACAGAAAATGAACGCTCTTTGCAGTTAAAAGTGAGAGCAACTTTAAATTTATTAGCCCCTCAATCTCAAGTTTTAATTAAACGGGAAACAACTGGAATTTTAAACAAAATTAATCGAGAAAATGCTCAATCTGTTAATTCTATTTCAACTTTAAGCCCATCTTTTATGTCGGCTTCCGAAAATCAAGGAATTGTGACAGTTTCTGTAGGGAGTCGTTTACAATATCAACTGCAAAATCAGGGAGAGTTTCCCGTTTATTTTCTACTGTTTTATGTTAATAGTGAAGGACAAACCTATCTATTTCATTCAGGTTTTGATCCTCAGCAACAACAAATTGCACCGGGTAAATCTATGAGTGTCCCTCCCGCTACAGTTTACAGTGGTAACTCTTCTACGGAAATTATCGGAGAACTGGTTAAAAGTCCAGCCGGATTAGCAGAAACCCAGGTGATTTTAAGCCAAAATCCCTTTGTGGAAACCTTAACAATTTTAGATAAAAGCATTAAAAAAAGTGAGGGATTATTGAAGTTCAACTTAATCTCAAATCCTTTAGATATTGCTGATGCCATTTTACAAGATTTGAATCGAGGCAGTCAACAAAGTTTAGACAAAATGGGAGTGATTACGGATGATTTGGCTTTAGATATTAATAGCTGGGCAACGTTTAATTTTGTTTATCGGGTTGTGGGATAAGCTGTTGATATTGATAGTTCTTTAAACCGCGTTTTGAAACCTGATGAAACTAAAACCCAGAGCTATTCTCAATTCCTAAACCCTTGACCTAAAGCTGCCTCAACCGTCTCCTTAATATTCATTTACAAATCTTGTAATAAGTTCATAATGTTTTTTTTGATGAACAAGATGTTAACTTGTGGCAAAAACACTATAAATTAAAAAGTAAGCGAATCAAGAAACCGGAATCTTAAAGGAGCAGTACCAAGTCCCAACTAAAGCGATTCAATAGATATTGATCTACAGCCAACGGATTCGTTAAATTTAACAATTCCTTAATTTTTGGGACTCCATCCTCAACGGTTGATCCTGATTTTTTGAGGATAAAACCTCAGAATGAGTCACTTATATTTGTGGAGCATAAAGATATGCCAGAAACTATCACAAACTGCCGTAATATCGCCATTGTTGGCCCCTATTTAAGTGGGAAAACCGCACTTTTAGAAAGTATTTTGTCCGTGACAGGAGTAACCACTCGCAAAGGAACGGCAAAAGATGGTAACAGGGTTGGGGACAGTTCCCCAGAAGCCCGCGATCGCAATATGAGTGTAGAAGTTAATGCCGCCTGTACCGAATATGGCGGCATTCGCTTTACATTTTTAGACTGTCCGGGGTCTGTAGAATTTGCCCAAGAAACCTATAATGCTTTAATCGGAACGGGGTTAGCCATTGTCGTCTGTGAACCTGATCCCGGCCGGATTTTAACCTTATCTCCCCTGTTCAAATTCTTGGATGACTGGGAAATTCCCCATCTCGTTTTTATTAATAAAATGGATCGGGTTTGTACCGATGAGGAACGTTGTGTTACCAGTTTTAGCGAACTCTTGAATGCTTTAAAAGCGGTTTCCACTCGTCCTATTATTCCTCAACAATATCCCATTGGCAACGGTGAACAATTGGTCGGTTTTATCGATTTAATTACCGAACAAGCCTATCATTATCATCCCGGCGCTCCCTCTGATCCTGTACCCCTTCCCGAATCTCTCAAGGAAGCTGAACACGCTGCCCGTCAAGCGATGTTAGAGGAGTTAGCCAATTTTGACGATCATCTATTAGAAGAATTATTAGAAGAAATTGAACCGCCTCAAGATGAAATTGTCAAAGATTTAAAAATGGAATTAGGAGCGGATTTAATTGTACCTGTATTAATTGGGGTAGCGGAACAAGATCATGGGGTACGGGCATTATTGGATGCTTTAGTTCGAGAAGCACCGGAACCCGCCATTACCGCAGAACGACGGGGGCTGAAATCTTCCGAAGGATGGCCCATTGCCCAAGTGCTGAAAACCTATTACACCCCCCAAGGCGGTAAACTGTCCCTGGTGAGGGTTTGGCAGGGTAAACTCACCGAAGGCCAGACCTTAAATGGGGTACGACCGGGGGGAATGTATCGGCTGATGGGACAACAAACCCAAAGCGTACAAGTGGCAAAAACCGGGGATATTGTGGCTTTGGCGCGGATGGAAGGCATTCAAACCGGAGATACCTTAACAACGGAACTTAATCAATTAAAAAATCCGTTACCGAAAGCAACTTTATTACCGGCGGTTTATGGCTGGGCAATTACCCCGGAAAACCGCAAAGATGAAGTTAAAATTAGTGCGGCTTTATCTAAAATGTTAGATGAAGATCCCTCGTTAAGTTGGGAACAAAATGGAGATACCCATGAAATTATTTTATGGGGTCAAGGTCAAATTCATTTGCAAGTGACGTTAGATCGGTTACGGCGTAAATATAATTTACCGATGGTCACTCATTTGCCTCGGATTCCTTATAAAGAAACCATTCGCAAAAATACAAATTCTCACGGTCGTTATAAACATCAAAGTGGCGGTCATGGACAGTTTGGAGATGTGTATTTAGATATTAAACCTCAACCCCGTGGGGAAGGGTTTAATTTTGATGAAAGGATTGTGGGGGGTGTGGTTCCTCGTCAATATATTCCGGGTGTTGAAATTGGGGTGCGAGAATATTTAAGCCAGGGGCCTTTAGGGTTCCCCGTTGTTGATGTGGCGGTAACATTAACTAATGGTTCCTATCATTCTGTGGATAGTTCCGAACAAGCTTTTAAACAAGCAGCTCGGTTAGCCATGCAGTCAGGAATGGAAAAATGCGAACCCGTTTTATTAGAACCGATTACTTCTGTTGAAATTTGTGCACCCAGCGATTTTACCTCCCAAATGTTTCAGTTAATTACCGGGCGTCGGGGGCAAATTTTAGGCTATGAAGCTATGTCAGACTGGAAAGGATGGGATAAAATTTCTGCCTATATTCCCCAGGCGGAAATGCAGGATTTAATTGTAGAATTGCGTTCTTTAACGTTAGGAGTAGGTTATTTCAATTGGCAATTCGATCATTTACAAGAAGTTCCTGAAAAGTTAACGGAACGGATTTTAGCAACGAGTAACGGGAATGGTAATAGTAAATCCTAAATTCCTGTAAGTAAAAAATCTCCCTTTTCGAGTTAACAGCATTAGGGAGATTTCTAGCTTCTATAGTGCTACTTGAAGAGGGAACAGGGAACAGGGAACAGGGAACAGTAAGAAGTGAAAGGGTTTCAGGTTTTACTCATTGTCAAACACCAATCATGCGTAGCACTATTGAATTAATTATTTTGGCGACGGCGGGACTCATTGCTGGCATTTTAGCAGGCTTTTTAGGGATTGGCGGCGGGACAGTTTTAGTCCCCTTATTGGTAGCGTTAGGATATACCCCCGTTGAAGCCGTTGCTACCAGTAGTTTATCAATTGTGATTACCGCAATTTCGGGGAGTGTACAAAATTGGCGCATGGGATATCTTAGTTTCAATCGTGTGATTGGTATTGGATTTCCGGCTATATTAACCGCACAAATTGGGGTATTTTTGGCAGAATTATTTTCCTCCCGATTATTATTATTTTTATTTGGGTGTTTATTGTTATTCAATGTTTATTTAGTAGAAGTGCGTCAACAAATAACAGCCCAGAAAAAACAACAAGAAGCACAACAAGTTTCTGATTCTGCTATTTCTTCTAATCAAAATATCCTCTTTAATCCAGTATTTGCTCGAATTTTAACGGGAGGGACTGCGGGAATTCTAGCTGGGTTATTTGGAGTGGGGGGTGGAATTATTATGGTTCCTTTGCAAATTGTTTTATTAGGAGAAACCATTAAAGTTGCAATTCAAACCAGTCTAGGAGTCATTGTTATTACAGCTATTTCTGCTTGTGCTGGACACGCTATTCAAGGAAATGTTTTATGGATTCAAGGAATTATATTAGGATTAGGGGGATTATTGGGAGCGCAAATTAGTACCCGGTTTTTGCCTAAATTATCGGATAAAACGGTTAGTTTAATGTTTAGAATTTTCTTAGTTATTCTTTCTGTTTATATCTTTAAACAAGCCGGGATGCAACCCTAACACCTTTCAGATTCACTTTCTAAAGGGGGAAATTAAAAACCAGAGCTAGGAAACTCACCAAATTTCTCTACAAACCCTTCATTCTTTAACCTTGTAGAGCCTTTTGAGATTGATCTCCCAGATAGTGCAATACTAAATTAATCGTGTCTTGTTTCACCCATCCTTTTTGTACCGCTAATGTACCGAATTGAAGATTGGTTGGGGGTTTTTCCGTGAGAATCTCCTCAATTTGTTGCTCATCTAACAGTTTAGCTAATTTTAAATATTCACTTAACGGTTTCTGATGGGGATTTTGATATAGATTCCGTAAATCTTCTACGAAAAACTTAATCGTTTCGGGTTCAATCAAGCCTTGATCAACTAAAATTTCTCCTAAGCGTAGATGATTGAGGTGGGTTTTTTGTGCTTTTAAAGCAACTTTAATTTGAAATTCTGTAATTAACCCCGCTTGACGGAGTAAATAACCCAGGGGTAAGAATCGCGGTTGATTGGAATTAACGGTTTTAGATAAAGGTTGAACATTTGGGGACGGAGACGGTTTCACCCTGACCATTTGGGGTTGATAGTCATAGAAAGAATTAGTGAACCCATCATTAGAAGAGGATACAATTGACATTTGTGATTTCGTGACTAATTCTAGCCAAGAAATTGGGATTGTAATCGGCCAAAATACTGATGTTAATGCTAAAACCCCCCACGAACTTTGATCTGTTAATGGTGTTGTTGAATCCTCGACGAATGCTTTAAAGCACACCGAAAACGAAGCTAAAACTCCTACTGTGTAATAGGCAATTAATATTTCCATTAGACTCTCTCTTCTTAGTCAGTGGTAGTAGCACTTTAAATCAAAAAATACAATCTCTGGTCAAATGAGTTAATAAATGAACCCTAGTGGAAAATCGACAGTTTAATTTGTAATTAGAACCTGATTTTAAACGGTTCTCCATCTTATATTATCAAGTGTTGTGTTAAGATTTGAATACTTTAGTGAGTTTTTTTGTAAAAGTTTAGTAAAATCTTGAAACAAAAAAAGAGAGTTGAGGGAAAGACTAGACGAACGCTTCAACCTCAACCCTCTAAAAAAGACAGTTTCAGGGTCTAAATTGGATTAGGGGAGACGATCAGCTAAAGCATCACGGGCTTGTTCTCGGTCATCAAAATGAATTTTTTCGGTTCCCAAAATTTGATAATCTTCGTGACCTTTTCCCGCAATTAAAACGCCATCTCCCGGTTGAGCATCTAAAATGGCTTGATGAATGGCTTTAGCCCGATCAGCAATGACAATAGGCTTAATATTGTCGGGAATTCCGGCTAAAACATCTTGCAAAATCCGCTCAGGATCTTCGGTGCGGGGATTATCTGAGGTGACAACGGCCAGATCCGCTAATTCTGCGGCAATTTTCCCCATTTTGGGGCGTTTGGTGCGATCGCGATCGCCCCCACACCCAAATACACAAATCATCCGACCTGGAATAAACGGACGGGACGCCTTCAATAAGTTCTCTAAACTATCGGGGGTGTGAGCATAATCCACAATCACACTAATATCCTGATTCGGGCTCATTTGCACCCGTTCCATACGGCCCGGAACCCCCGGAAACTCGGCAATTTTCTCGACTAAACGGGTTAAATCTAAGCCCAAACTTAACCCCGCCCCCAAAGCGGCTAACAAATTCGATAAATTATATTGACCGACCAACGGTAAATAAAACTCAGCCTCTCCTTGGGGAGTATGGAGAACCCCCTTCACCCCTGTAGGTTTATAACACAGTTGATCCGCCCATAAATCGGCCGTTGAGTCGTGGGTACTATAACTCCAAGCTTGATCTCCCAACTGGGCGATTAACCGTTGACCGAATGGGTCGTCGGCGTTAATAATGGCTCGACCTTTGAGATATTGGGGACTAAATAATAAAGCTTTGGCTGCAAAATAATCCTCCATTGTGGGGTGATAGTCCAAATGATCTTGAGTCAAATTGGTAAACACCGCCACTTGAAAGGGACAACCGAGAACCCGCCCCTGATCTAAGGCATGGGAACTGACTTCCATCACCCCGAATTCACAACCCGCCGCCACCGCATCAGCCAGTTGTTCCTGAAGTTCAACGGAGAAAGGGGTGGTATGGGTTGCCGTTTCTTGAAATCCGGGCCAACGGGCGTAAAGGGTTCCCAGTAAAGCCGTTGGATGGTTAGTGTTGCTGAGGAGATATTCAATTAAATGGGTGGTGGTGGTTTTCCCATTGGTTCCTGTCACCCCCAGCAATTGTAATTTTTCGGCTGGATAATCATAAAACGCTGCTGCAATTTGGGCGCAGGTTTGGGTCATATCCGGGGAGGGAATAATGCAGGGGTGTTCGACTGCGATGCGGTCTTGGGTTTTCTCGGCGGCGGTTTGGGAGATGAAGGCAGCTACTGCACCAGAGGCGAGGGCACTAGGCCAAAATTCTCCCCCATCTACACGGGTTCCCGGCATTCCTAAGAATAAATCTCCCGGCCCAGAAGCGATAGAGTTGGTCGTTAACCCCTTGATTTCTTCCTCTAAAGCGGGGTGAGACTGAAAGGGTGTTGATATTCCTGCTTTTGCCAGTAACTCTTTGAGCTTCATCTGTTACCATTCCTCACAACTGGACTGATTTTATTTTGCATCATATCAGGGGGAAGCTGGCTATGTGAAACAGGCATTAAACAGGCAAGATGCCTGTTCCACTGACTTACCAATATTTTTGTAAGAGTTGTTCTAGCTGTATGACCGACATCCGGGGTGAGGGACGAGGAATGCGTTGTTCTATGTTATCACTATCAGTCGATTTAAACAGCACAGGAATTTCATATTGATAGGTTTGAAACCAATCTTCCCGGCTTGTAATATCTCGAATTTCTAATTGAAATTCTCCTAACTTTTGGGAAGAGGCTTGAATTTTTTCTAATTTTTCTTGTAAGCCTTCGCACAAATGGCAGCCCGGTTTACTGTATAAAATTAGTGTGATCATATAATACCTTTGACCTCCGATAATAAGAGTTGTGTTGCCTGTTCAGCTTCTAAGGGTTTAGCGAACAGATAGCCTTGTCCAAAGGGACAGCCTAATTGATGTAAAATTTTTCGTTGTTCACGGGTTTCTATGCCTTCGGCAACCACATCTAATTCTAAATTTTGAGCTAAAGAAATAATAGCTTTAACAATTTGTAAAGGTTGGCTGGTTTTTCCGGTAAAGGGGCTGGTTTTTTGATCTAAACGATTAACAAATGAGCGGTCAATTTTTAAACTATTTAAGGGGAATTGATGTAAATAACTCAAGGAAGAATACCCGGTTCCAAAATCATCAATGGATAAATGAATTTTGCGAGATCTTAATTGCGCTAGAATAATAAATGAGGTGGCTAAATTTTCCATAATCACACTTTCAGTAATTTCTAGCTTTAAATCACTGGGATTACAACCTGTTTCTGCTAGAATTTGATCGATTTGTTCTAAAAGGTTGGGTTGGCAAAGCTGTTTACTCGATAAATTAACACTCATGGTTAACGGATAAATGTTAGCCTCCAGATGATGTTTTTTGCTAGAAGGTTGGGTTGTTAAAGCTGTATGAAAACCCGCAAATTTTTGAGCTAATTGTTCTTGCCAAACTCGCAGTTGATGACAAGCTTCGCGTAAAACCCAAGCCCCTAATGGAATAATTAATCCCGTTTCTTCTGCAACTGGAATAAACTCCGCAGGTGAGACTAAACCTCGTTTTGGATGAAACCAACGGACTAAGGCTTCAAATCCTGTAATTTTACCCGTAGATAAAGAAACAATCGGTTGATAATAAACTTTAAAACCCTTGAGATTTATGGGTTGAGGTGGAGAAGATTCTAATAAATGTTCTGTCGTTTGTAAGACCTTGGGATGAGGATTTTCTGAAGGCGTTAAGGATTCTGAACGGGGGGGAGTTCCGATTCGCATTCGCCCATAAATCGCCTGTCTTAAATCCGTTTCAAGCTGCAACATTGACATCGCTTGACTATGAATCGTTAAGTCAAACACTTCATATCGAGCTTTACCTTTGGCTTTTGCCCGATACATGGCAATATCGGCATCTCGTAAAAAATCTTCAGGATTATTATACAATAAACACTGATAAGATTCACTATCATTTTCCAATTGCTGATAATAACCTCGGCTGGGAACAATCCCAATACTAACGGTTGTAAAAATCTCATGTCCTTGAATATAAAACGGCTGAGTTAATTCATCATGAATTTTCTCCGCCATTCTCGTCGCATCGGTAATATTTTGAATCTGATGAATCAAAATTGTGAATTCATCTCCCCCTAAACGAGCAACGGTATCAACCGGATTAACACAGTAGAGAAGGCGGTGAGAAATTTCAATTAAGAGTTGATCTCCAATCAAATGTCCTAAACTATCATTTACAACTTTAAACCGATCTAAATCTAAAAATAAAACGGCAAACTGATAATTAGGTTCTTTGCGAGATCGTTTTAAGGCTTGGGCTAAACGTTCATTAAAAAAGCTACGATTTGGCAGTTGGGTCAGGGCATCATGTAAAGCTTCATACATCAGTTGAGCTTCAAATCGTTTTCGTTCGGTAATATCCCGAATAATAATTTGAATCGCCAATTGACCTTGATACGTTGCTGGAATTCCTACAATTTCGACATCAATTACTTCTCCGGTTAACCGAGTTAATTTTTGTTCTATTAAATCTAAAGGTTGCTGTTTGTTGATTGGGTCTTGAATTTGAGACTGAATTAAAGTCAAATAATCAGGAGGAAGAAAATCAAAAATAGAACGACCGATTAAATCTTGAGGACGATTAGCTCCTAAAAGTTTGGCTCCAGCCATATTAATATAAACCAATTCTTCTCCATTATGAATAGCAATGGTTTCGGGAGACAATTCGACTAAACGGCGATAGCGTTCTTCGCTTTCTCGCAAAGCTAACTCCGCTTTTGCCCGTTGTTGTTCCGTTTGGTTAGCAGCAATAAATCGACCAATACTTTGAGCCATTAATTCTAAAATTTCCAGTTCATGGGATTCATAAGTAATGGTTTTAGCTTCTAAACAAGCAAACCCCAATGTGCCATAAATTTCGCCATTAACCCATAAGGGTGTTCCTAAACAGGTTTCTAAATGAAATCTTTGATAGCTTTCAAGTTGATTGAATTGAGAATTTTTCCCAATCTGGGTATGAACTTGGGTCGTCTGGGTCTGAATCACTTGCTTACAGTAACTTTCTTCTAAAGGGATAATACTACCCGGTTGAATTAAATCTAAATCTGAATGAACCGTATCGATAATAATCTGATTGTTTTCTATTCGGCTAATAAAACCCATAGACAGTTGAAAAATTTCACAACCCGCCTGAAGATAATCCCGAAAGAGTTCATTCAAATTTTGATGGTTATAGGTGGTAATCCGATGTAAATTTTTGAGATGGGAACTAAACTGAGCCAAAGCTTGGGATTTTGAAACTAAATCTTGTTCAGATTGTTTGCGTTTAGTTATGTCTGCTTGGATGCCAATAAAATGGGTCAAATGCCCTTTAGGACTATACACCGGAGCGATGGAAAGTTCATTCCAAAAAAACGTCCCATCTTTGCGATAATTCCGCAATTCTACATGACATTCTGTTCCTTCTAAAATCCCTCGGCGAATGGCTTCAACTTCTGGCTTGTTAGGATCATTCCCTTGTAAAAATCGGCAATTTTTTCCTAAAACTTCTTCTCGGCTGTATCCGGTAATTTGCTCAAACCCAGAATTAACAAAAATAATTGGATTATCCGGTTGAGTCGCATCGGTAATCACAATTCCATTACTACTACTATCAATCGCCCGTTCCATTAAATGTAACCGTTCTTCGGCCCGATGGCGTTCAATGGCTGCGGCTAACACATTGGCAATGGCTTCCAAAAAATGAACATCTTCTGGGGTAAACTGACGAGGGTTATGGCTATGGACACTTAAAACTCCCCAGGTCATGGATACCGGAAACTGTAATTGTTCTGGGCTGACTATTGAGTCTTGGCCCCAACGGGAAATCACCACACTCATCCCGCTAATAATTCGATGATTATGCAGCAGGGGACTCCCGGAAAATCGAGTTTCTACCCGCAAATCATCCACAATCACAGGTTCATTTTTGAATAAGGTATACCCGGCTTGAGAGGTGACATGGGCACTAACCCGGGCATTCCCCACCAGTCCCCGTTGCCAACCGACGCCCGCCCGCAACCAAAACGCATGGCCACCGGGCATGAGTTCCAAGAGTTTACAATATTCTACATCCAGGGTTTTGACGACGGCAGAAACCACTTCATTCATCAAGGTGCCCAGGTCGGACTGAATCAAAGCTTGTTGACCCAGGTAAGCAACGGTCGCCTGCTGACTGACCTTGGATTGTAAAGTGGCTAAGAGTTGATGTTGAACTGGAAGGGCTGGAATTTCTTCCAAGATTTCCTGAACGTTGATTAACAGGGTTGTTAACTGGCCGAATTCGTTGCGTAAAGGTAAAATCGTTGTCCGACACTGGCTTAATGTTCCATCTTGGCGTTGCCAGGGCAGGTCACGGGTACAGCCGGAACAGTTATAGCAATGATTTTGAGCGCAGAGGTCAGTAACCAGATGATGAAACAGGGGAAAATTTAAGGCTTCTAGGGTTTTACCCAGAACTTGAGATTTGTCATAACCAAACATCTGTGTGGCTGTGGTATTCCACTCAATAATCTGGTCTTCTGCATTAATTAAAATTACCCCGTCTTGCCAATGATCAAAACTGGGGATAGGGCGTGACGGTAGGGGATGATGGGAGAAATTTGGAATCAGATTCGAGTAGGTGGATACAATCAATGATTCCCCATTCAGCGTCAATAACCGCATGGAGATCATTGTCCAGTAAAGCGCTCCATCAGCCTTCTTGACTTGTAGGGGTTGTTGTTGAATACAATTTTTTTTTCGCAGTGTTTCCAGCAGGATTTCTCGATCCGTGAGATTGGCAAATAGATCGGAATCAGTAAAATTTAAAGGTTCGCCGATCAGAAATCCAAAGGTGTTTTGAAAGCAAGAATTGTAATAATAAATTCGGCCATCAGTCACCCGGCTGATTAGCAAGGGAACTTGCAATAATTCTGCAATAACTTGTATTAGGGCTTGGCTGTCTTGCAATGCAACCTCCACATCCGAATCCATGACCCATCTGCGATCAATGGATGCAATGGGATAAAGTTGTTCTTGATCTCCCTGTGTCCCGTGTTTGTTGAGCATCAACTAGGTTCCAGCATTTTTGGTTCGATTACTCGTGGTTATCGCTCACTGGCAGAGTATTCGATGCACCAAGGGTTTTTATCTGCTCCTCCCTATATATTCTACGATTATCATCATTAAATTTTGACTTTTTTAACGAAAATTAAAAAAAAGTTAACGGACATCTAGGCTTTGATTTAACAGCAGTGTCACTACAAGAGCAAAATTGCTTGCTCAATTAATGCCCTTGTCCCTGATAATTCTTTCTAAAAATAAAAATTTTAGGGTGAAAATCGAGGTGTTTCGTTACTTTTGTGTTACAATCAAGATCCTACTTAAATCTTAGAAGGATTGCATCTCTCTACAGAAGGATCAAGCTGCTGGGAAAATTTTCTCTACATTAAAACAAATCAATTTAGACGATCTCATGTAGCTCTTTTTTCAAATCTGATTAAACCATCGCAATTGTGATCACCAGAGAGAAGAAGAAATAAAGAACAGAATATCCTGAAAATTTGAAGTTAGTAAATATTAAGGGAATAGGGATAAAGTGATTATTTTCGAGTTGAATTCCCTACACCCTCATTTTTTTGTTGGGGTTTACTGTTACTGAAGCAACGCCAGGACTCGTTTAACGCTTTCGGGGAAAATCACAACCAGGCTACCAGGAGAAGCTTCCTTGAAGGCTGTTTCAAGGGCTGCTGTTTCTTGGAGAATAATATCACAGTCAAAATCAGGATTTTCCTGTTTAATCCCAATCTGAATATATTTAGCCACGTCTCCCCTTGGACATCCGCGATTATCCTCATCTTCTTTAATAATAATGCGCTCGAACATTTGCGCCGCCAAGCGTCCTAATTCGATAAAATCTTCCTTACGGCGATCGCCCGGTGCACCAACAACTCCAATCCGTTTACCATCGGGCCAATTACGAACAAACTCCAAAATCGCTTGGAAACTCGCTCGATTATGGGCATAATCCAATAAAATATGGAAAGACTGATAAGGAATTAAATTCATCCGCCCAGGGGTTTGTTCCACCGACATCTCAAACGTCCGCAACCCCTGACTAATCTCGGCAATGGTCACGCCCTGGAGATAGGCTGCTAAACTCGCAGCAAGGGCATTGGCAATCATAAAGGGCGCTAACCCGCGTAACGTTAGGGGAACATTGGCCATTTGTTCAACGCGGATCATTTGTTCTCCTTTTAAAAAGGATAAATAACCGGATTCATAAATCGCAGCAACGCCTCCCTGGGCAACGTGTTCATTCACAATCGGGTTATCAGCTTGGAATGAAAAATAAGCAACTTTCGCTTTTAAGTGTGATGCCATCGCGGCGACTAACGGATCATCGGCATTTAACACAGCATACTTGTGAGCTACTTTTGCCACAACACTTTTGACGTCTGCCATTTCTTCAACGGTGTTAATATCCTGTAACCCTAAATGGTCTTCAGACACATTCAACACCACTCCCACATCACAACGATTAAACCCTAAGCCAGACCGGAGAATTCCCCCCCGTGCGGCTTCTAAAACCGCAATTTCAACCGTCGGATCATTTAAAATTAAAGCGGCACTAGCAGGCCCGGTATTGTCTCCCGCTTCGGCTAAAAAATCTCCGATATAAGTGCCGTCGGTGGTGGTATACCCAACGACTTTTTGAGTTTGTTTAAAAATATGGGCCGTTAAACGGGTGGTGGTGGTTTTACCGTTGGTTCCGGTAATGGCGGTAATCGGAATCTGGGCGGAGGTTCCGGGAGGATACAGCATATCCACAATCGGGGCTGCCACGTTGCGGGGGTTGCCTTCATTGGGTTGAATGTGCATCCGTAACCCTGGTGCGGCGTTAACTTCCACAATGACTCCATCCACTTCCCGCAATGGCCGACTAATATCGGGGGCGGTAATATCAATTCCGGCAATATCTAAACCGATAATTTGAGCCGCCCGTTCTGCAATCCAAATATTTTCCGGGTGGATTTCATCGGTACGGTCAATTGCAATACCCCCGGTACTTAAATTTGCGGTTGCTTTGAGATAACAAACCTGTCCCGATTTAGGAATACTGTCTAAATGATAACCTTGTTGATCTAAAATATCAATACTTTGGCGATCTATTTCAATACGAGTTAACATATTTTCGTGACCCATTCCACGACGAGGATCACGGTTCGTGTCTTCGACTAATTCGACTAAGGTGGAACGACCATTTCCAACTACATGAGCCGGAACTCGTTGAGCGACTGCCACAACTTTTCCTTGGACAACTAAGACGCGATAATCATTGCCTTTATAGTAACGTTCAACAATCACACTGCCGATTTTAGATTCATTTTTTGCCATTTGATAAGCATCTTCAGCTTCATGCCAAGTTTGAATATCCAGAGTAATACCACGACCATGATTTCCATCCAAAGGTTTTAAAACAATGGGAAATCCCCCAATATTATCAATGGCATTTTCTAAATCATCTAAACTATTAATTACCGTGCCTTTGGGAACGGGTAAACGGGCTGCATCTAAGAGGGTTTTTGTGCCTTCTTTATCGCAAGCAAATTCAATGGCTAAAATATTACTACCATCGGTTTGTGACGCTTGAATTCGTCGTTGATTTTTACCATAACCGAGTTGAATCACATGGCGGGCGGGTAATTCTCTCCAAGGAATTCCACGAGATTCTGCTTCTTGAACAATAGCCTCCGTTGTTGGGCCGAGTTGAGCGTCTAGGAAAATTTCTTGTAAGTCTTGTAAATCGTGTTGCAGTTCTGTTTTGCGATAATATCCATCATCAATTAAACGATGGCATAACCTCACGGCGGCTCGGGCTGCATAGCGTCCCGCTTCAGCAATTTTATATTGAAAAATGACCCGGTAGACTCCGGTTTGAGAACTGGGACGAGTACAACCAAATTCGACAGGCATTCCCGCTAAGGTTTGCAATTCTAAGGCAACTTGTAGCACGATATCACTCATCAAGATTCCGGTTTTTACATTTGTCATGAAATCTTGATATTTGGATTGATTGAAATGGGGGAAGATTTCTAGTAGTCCTTCGTAGAACTCTGGAATTTCAGGGGTGTAGCGATTATCCTTTTCTAAATCGAGGTGAATAATAATCAGGTGATGGTGCTCAATACTCCAATAGTTCGGCCCGCATAAGGTCTGGGTTTTTAGAATTTTCATACTCATTGCCTCCTAAACTTTTGAATTCAGTGATTTGTGTTCCTCTTCATGGGGGAATCTTAGGCAACTCCAATTCACGATTTCAGCTTAGGGTAAATTATCCCACAATTTCAGAAAATGGGCGGGGTAAATTCCTAGAAATTGGGTAATTTTTTCTAAAATTTAAGGAAAATATTAGATTCTGTAGCTAAAGCCTATCGGATTAATTTTTTACGGCTATTTTAAAAATCCATAGGAATATAATTAGATTGATCAATTAAACGTTTGATCCAAGATTGAATAGCCGGAAATGAAGTTAATTTAAAATCCCCTTCTTCGGCAACATGGGTATAAGCAAATAAACTGATATCGGCAATAGTATAGCGATCGCCTACAAAAAAGCGATGCGTTTCTAAATGGTTTTCCATAACTTGTAAGGCTGCATAACCGGGTTGACGTTTTTGTTCTAATGCTTGTTGATAGTCCTGAGCTTTTCCTAAAATTTTGATCCAATAGCGGGAGGTAGCAATATAAGGTTCATGACTATATTGTTCAAAAAACATCCATTGCAGGACTTGAGTTTGTTCAAAGCGATCCTCTGGAAAAAACTCTGTTCCTTGACTTAAATAAAATAAAATAGCATTTGATTCGGGTAAAAACTTTCCGGTTTCTAATTCTAAAACGGGAACTCGTCCGTTAGAATTTTTCTTTAAAAATTCAGGTGTGCGACTTTCTCCTTTGACAATATCAATTTCAATGCGTTCAAAGGGAAGATGCAGTTGAGTTAACAGCAAACGAACTTTATAGCAATTTCCAGAGGTGGAATACTCATACAACCTGAACATAGAATTTATCCTCTTTTTAAAGTCACAATTGATCAACTTCAATATACCATTAAAGCATTAAGACTCAGACATATCTATCTACTAAATGTTGACAAATTTGAAATTATGTGATAAAGTTAGTGAGATTTACAGCTATTCTAAAATTTGCAGAAAATTTCTGGGCGATAGAGATCAAATTCCCCTCTACAAGTAATATAAAAATATCAATAAAATAGCTGTATCATCAATAAATCGAGGTTAACGACTTACAGGGAGAGGAGCGATTAATGGCTCAAGAAACGATGAGTAAAACCCGATTGGAATTCTCCGAAGTGCCAATCGCCAAAGAACCGATCTCGGTAGAAGCTTATGCCGATGAACTCATGGACGACATTTTTTCCGATGTCGAACGTGTGATGCAGGGAGAATCCCGGCTACCCCAGGAACCTGCACAACCGGAATTTGTTTCGCTAAAATCGATTAAAGTTCCTCAGATTATTCTGCCTCCAATGCCCCGGTCGGAGGAAGAAGACGCCGAAAAATTACGCGATGCCAGCGCAGAAAAATCCTCTCCATCCCTGGATCGGATTCTGCTCATCGCCGCGTTTTCATCATTATTGATTACCTTATTATTATGGTTAGCAACCCGGGGCGGTTTAGGGCGGTTATTTGCCCCCGAACCTGTCGCTATAGCCCCGGAACCGGTTTTAGATGCCAAAACTAAAGCGGATATTCAATTTTCCAATTATATTGAGCGATCCCTGAGCAATATTCAACAACAGAATCAACAAACCCCGTTAGGGTTGCCCCTTTTACCTCCACCTGTTCCTAACACAGCCTTACCCACCCTTCCAGTTCCTGGGACTCCTCCCGTTGCTCAGACGGCTCCTGTGATGGATACTAATAACCTCGTCGCCGCGATTAACCGTGTGGCGGGGGCGATTCAAGATGCGTCGAATCAAACAGCCTCTCTGTCTCAACAGGTGATGAATACTTTGGCTAAGGGACAACAACCCGCGCCGCCTGTCTCAACGGCGGTTCCCGGTGGCCGGAATTCGGGTTCTGTGCCCGCACCTGCGCCTAAAACAACCACCCCAGCCCCCAAACCGGAAGCGCAAGCCAAACCTGCTCCAGCTTTGGAAGCGGTTCCCCCCACACCCCAAATTCAACAAGCTGCACCCGAAAGTAGTCCTGTGCCACCCCCTGCGGCGGTGACTCCACCCCCCGCAGAACAGCCTACAGCCGTTAACCCTGCACCTGCAACCACCCATACCTTAGTGGGGATTTTGGAATTGGGTGATCGTTCGGCGGCTTTGTTTGAAATTAACGGAGTGGCTCGTCGCATCTATGTGGGTGAAACCGTCGGAGCCAGTGGTTGGTCATTGGTTGAAGTCGCTAACCAAGAAGCTGTCATTCGTCGTAATGGGGAAGTTCGGACTATTTTTGTCGGACAACAGTTCTAAAATGTAGCTGTAGATCAGTCAAAGTCCCCCTTTTTAAGGCTATGCCCTGAGCTTGCCGAAGGGGGGATTTAGGGGGATCTAATCTAGGCAGATTGCTCAATTTTTCTGAACAGTTAGTTATTCCCCCTGTCCCCTTAGATTTAACTTTTAATTATGGGTTTATTTGAAGATTTTAGTCGATTTTTAGAGACTCGTTTAGAGGAGTTTCTCAAAGATAATCCCCATTTAGAATTACAAGCATTAGAAGAACAATTACGGGAACAAGAAGAGGATACATTACGGTTAATTGCTGAGTTGAACCGAGAAGAAAAAAAGCTACAAGCGGAAATTTTAGAAATTGCTCAGGATATTCAAAAATGGCATAAATGGGTGCAAAAAGCACAAGCCGCCAATCGTTTAGATTTAGTCTCTGCGGCTCAAGAACGAGAAGCGGCGTTACTGCGTCAAGGAAATCAACGTTGGGGACAAATGCAAGGCGTGAAAGAACGGATTCAAAAATCTAAAGAACTCTATTATCAAGTGCAACAACGCCACAAAGAAGTTAAAGTCAAAGCGGCAGAAATGGAAGCCAACCGTGTGAAATCACAAACTCAACAAAAAGCTCAAAATCCTTGGGAAACTCAAGGGTGGAATCAAAGTAAATCCTATAGCAGTTCAAATTCCTCTGGTGATCCTTTAGAAGAGAAATTTAAACAATGGGCAATCGATGATGAATTAGATCAGTTAAAGCGAAATAAGGGACGTTAAACTTTTATTCCTCGGATTGTTCAAAATTCACTTGTTCATAAAGATCAGTTAAATTTATTTGAAACTCAACGGTACTTAAGGTTAAAATAGAATCAGCAGACTCATAAAAATTGAGTTGCCATTTTCCCGTATCTGTTTTAATAAATTGTTCAACTGAATATTGATATTGATCAATTTATATCATATCCTTCTATTATAAATTAACATCGGCTAAATAAACATCTGTACGGTAAATTAAATGTACAAATCCTTGAGCATCTACCCAACGTTGAAATAACGCTTCTAACTCGGTAATAATCTGTTGACCCGCTTCTCCTTCAGTCGGAATATAAGAGGCGCTTTGAGTTCTTCCAATTAACCCTTCTAAATCTAATATTTGTTGAGAAGCGATCGCTTGATAACGCCAATTGGTAAAATAAGAATAACTTTGAGCCCTATCCATAACTCGTTTTCGTTTTTCCTTTTCTACTGGCGGATCTTTGGCTGCATTTTTAAAAATTTGGCTATATTCTTGGGTAAATTGATCATTACGGTTTCGATGATTCCAAACAATTCCTAACCGTCCTGATGGTTTTAAAATTCGATTAAATTCTTTTAAAGTAAGTTCAGGGTTAAACCAATGAAAGGCTTGAAAAGCAGTAACTAAATCAACAGAATTATCTCCTAAATTCGTATTTTCCGCCGTAGCTTCTCGAAATTCTACTAAGGGATGGGGGGTGGCGGTTTCTCTCATTTGGGGGTTAGGTTCAACTGCTAAAACCTTAACCCCTCTTTCTGCTAATAACCGTGAAGAAATCCCCGTTCCCGCACCAATATCAACTGCTATTAATTCCGAGGTATTTCCTAACCCCTCTAATACCATTGTAATCGCTTCATCAGGATAACTTGGTCGATATTTCGCATAATAAGATGCTCGGTCAGAAAACCGAGTTAAAGGGTTCATTTTGTAAAGAAACTCTTCCATAATCAGTTATCAGTTATCAGTTATCAGTTATCAGTTATCAGTTATCAGTTAATTCATGATTTTAATTTCAACATCAATTTTTTGTTGCCATTCTCGAATATAAACTAATAATCCATACATAAACACAATCACTCCCATCATTTCCATAATTTCTTCTACAATTGCCATTCCTGCATAAATCGGATTTTGTTGATTTTCTATAACGGTAATATAACTCCCTAGCATTTCCATGAATAACGCACCTCCAATATATAAAGATGCAGCTAAAGCAAAATGATAGCGGGTTTTTAGGGGAAGATATAACCAAAATTTCCAATATTGTTTTAGGAAAATAGCAACTATAATTGTCCCTGGAATGACCCACATTGAATGTAAAAAAGCAGGTAACTTTAACGCTTCCGCAATATCAGGAATAATTAAGATTTCATGAATCGTAGCTACTTCATCAAAAGCTAGTAACCAAAAAATAATCGATAACCATTTCCACTGTTGGAAATAACGATAGTTTACCGGAGTATTATCATCAGGATCGTTTAAGGTTTTTTGTTGTTCCAGTTCCACTTGTTTTCCTGATGCGATCGCACCCAATAACCAAGCACAAAAAGCTAACATAAACGCACTATAAAACGTTGGTAAATTCATCTCTCGATCTACATTAAACATCACTGTCCAATCTTCTCGATAATTAAACACAAATTTACCAATTTGAACTGCAATACTCGTTAGCGTAAAAAATACCACTCCCAGCGTTAAACGTTTGGCTAATTTTAGGGGAGAAAGCGTTAGATATAACTGCATTTTAACTGATCCTATTGGCGTTAAACTCAAATCATAACCCAACTATCGACAATAATATCGTCCATATCGATATCCATTAAAATCAGGCTGAGGACGGGGATCTTCCTGACAGCGAAATTGGCTAAAATCCGTATTATCTTTTAAATTCACCCTCCAAAATTCAAAGGGACGTTGAACTTGAGTTAAAACAGTTGCTACCGCAGGAGAAGGATTATCTGTTTTTTTGACTAACAGAAATTGAGGTAATTTTTCAGCCTGCTGACGTTTAAATTCTAATCCTAATCCCATCAAAGCGCGAGTTTCTGCATGGGTTCGCTGAGTCATAGCAATAATAACAGGTGTTTTCGCTTCATTAATAATATAACTGGCTAAACGATCTGATTGTTGGGATTTTTGAAACCCATAATTTCCCCCAACGGTTAATGCACCAACACATCCCATAATTAAGGTGACAATTACGATTTTTTGGCTATTAACTTGTAAAATAGGCGGAAGTGAAACCGAAGAATAATTAAAGATTTCAGGTTGTTTCCAAATTCGACCTAATGCAGAACCTATAATTAAAATAAACACCGGAAAGTAAACAAATTGATATCTCGCCGCCAGAGAGACATCCTTTTGAAGTCCATAAATTAAAATTAAAAATAGCACAAGAACACTACTCAAAATACCGCTAAAAATTTTAGTTTCCAGTTGATTTTCAGAGGCGGTCAAATTGAACCGAATTCCCAGAATAATTCCAGGAATCACCCAAACTAAAACTGTTAATAAAATTAAGACTGAAATGACCGTAATGATCAAAGGTGTTCCTTCAACGGGTAATAAAAAGATCTGGGTAATTAACCAGGCGAGTAACCGAAATAAAGGTTCTATCCATCCTAAGCCTTTAAATTCAGTTTCAATCCAGTCTGTAAGTTGATCATTGGGAATACTTTTTAAAATGGGAATCCAAACTAACCCACTGATAAAGGTTCCTAAAATTACTCCATAAATTCTTAGCCAAGCTGTTCTTAAAATCCCTAATTTATTTTGCCAATTCTTTAACCACAATCCCCCTAAAACTAACCCTTCTGCACCCAAGAACACAATAAAAAAATAGTGGCTGGCTATTCCTAATCCATTAATCATAATCCAACCGATTACTTGAATGATAGATAAGGGTTTTTCCCCCTCTAAACTTCTCATCGCCTTGACAAAATAGCCCAGAGATGCAATAATCCAGAGTATCGTTAGAGTATAATGGCGTGCTTCCTGCGATAAATAGATGCCATAAGGAGAAACTGCCATTAACGCAGCAGTAATTTGAGCAAAAATCAACGATTTAAAGGCAAAATAACTTAAACTAAAAATAGCCGGAATTGATAAAACCCCTAAAATAGAACTGAGCGATCGCGCTACCGTTAAAGAGACTAATTCTCCCTCGGTTGAAAACAATTTCATCCAAAAATGATTCAATAAAAAATATAAGGGAGGGTGATTACTTTCACTGAACAAATGATAAACCACATCCGACGGTTGAGTCGTTGCTTCAAACCGCAAAGGAGATAATAAAGTATCTACCGAAATCATTTGATCTAACGGAATTGTTTTCAGTCCGTGACCCAAACTAAACACTAAAGTAGAAATTTCAATACTCGATGCTGATTTATCTCCTAAACCGATAAATCTCAATAAAATTCCCAGTCCCACCCAAAATAACAATAAAACCGGATGAAACCATCGGTTATTCGTAATTTTCATCCCTTAAAACAATCCTCACAAAATCTAAACTAATCATTATACTTCATCCGTAGGGTGCGTAAGCTCCGCGCACGCACCAACCCCATATTATAATAGTAAAAACCATCATTATTTTAGAATTTATAAGCATCGCGCACACACCAAAACCTTATTATAGGAATAATAAAACCTATCATTATTTTAGAATTTATAAGCACCACTCAGACACCAAACCCCTATTATATTGTAGGAATAAATAATCCCTTAAAACCGTCGTTCTAATTTCAAACATTGACCCGGCGTTAACTTCCTAATTTCATCTGTTAAATCTAACCAAGGTTGTAATTGTCCCCGTTGAAACGTGCGACTATAAGGAATATCCATCGACGTTTGATCACAAGCAATTCCAGCAGAAACGACCCCTCGCCAAGAATCAGCATATAATTCATCAATAATATGCCATTGATTTCTTTCCCACCGAAATCGTCGTGTAAATCGAAAGGGTGCGTCTTGTTTCCCCCGAACAATTTCAGAAGAATTTAAACTCTGAATTTGCTTGGAAAAAAATCTCCCTAAAATCAATATTAAAATTCGCATTAACACTAATTTCAACGAAGATAATTGATTAGGTTTTACCCAACTTAATCCCCCTTCAATTAAAACATCATCCTGTTCAACATGAATGGTATAGGAGCTCATTAAATGCGCCACAGCATTTTTAATCTGACGACCCTGACGAACTTGTAGGGAAAAATGAGTATCTGACAATATCAGTTTATTTTCTCTAAATAACTTAAAAACGCCCCCTTTATTTAAAGCCACATATAATTCCACATGGGGACGACGTTTAATTAAAATCTCCGCTTCCTTTAACCCAATACTCGCCACATCTCGCGCTAAAGGTTGCGGTCTTCCAGGGACAAAATCGCGCCAAGCCAGCAGATAATTCCAAACCCAATTTCCTAATAAATAATCATCGCCATAACAAGCTGATAAACCATTCTTAAGACCCTGTAAAAATCGGTCATTAATTCGTAACGCATCCGGTAGCCATTCCCCGACTAATTCAAACCCATACGGAAAAAATTGATAAGTATTTAAACTTCCATATTCACCCCCATACGACCCATCAGGATGAATAAAATAAGACGCTAACTCTACCGCCTTCAGCAAAGATTCTTTGAAGCGTAAATCCCCTCTTAAATCATCCAATTGAGCTAAAAAAGAAATCGTTAAGCTATGATAACCGGGATCAAAAGTATCGTATTCTTTAAACCATCCTTCCTGACTTTGTAAGGAGAATAACCAATCTAAACGTGAAGCTTTAATGCGATGCCATTTAGACGTTTGTAACATTTGTCCCAACCGTTCTAAACAGAGAATAATTAACGCCTCCTGACTCGCACTTTGACTAAATTTACAATAAGCTAACCCATTCGCCCGACGTTCAAAACTTTGTAACCCTTCATAATTCATTAACCCTAATAAATGATAACTTTCTAAACAAGCAAATAGGGAAAAAGCCGTTGCACTAGCAGAATGTTCTAAGGGAAAATATTGATCACAAAAATTACCAGGATGAACCGTATCAGTGGTATAAAGAATACCCGCCTCCACCCAATTTTTAATCGCAGGTTGTTGATAATAGGGATTATCGGAAATCGGAAGATCATAAACTAACGCCAGAGGTAACACTAATTCTTGCATTTTACCATTGGCAAAATCTTTAATTTTATAATGCCAAAAATTTCGATCAAAGCAACCATAAGTTGGACTATGGGGATTTCGATCCAATAAGGTTAAAATTTTAGGAATTTGAGCCAAGGCTTCACGGGAAAATAAATCTTTACTCACGGTTAATAACGGCTATTCGGTGCACCAAACAAATCACCGCTATTGTACCAAAAAAGGTGCGATCGCTATTTGATTTACTGGTTTACCTGGTCTTCCAGGGTTAGTCCTGGCAACTTCTTGATATTCTTGATGTCTTTGGGGTTAAATATTAAGCTTATTAGGAATAATAAATTTTCCAGGGTATAATTAATTTCATCATCTCCCTTGAGGTTTTCTCGTGATGAGTTATTGCCTTAATCCTCAATGTCCAAATCCAACAGATCCAGCAAACGAGAATCAACACACTTGCTGTCAATGTGGCTCAGATCTTTTGCTAAAAGAACGGTATCGTGTGATTAAACAATTAGGAGGCGGATGTTCTAGCAAAACATTTGAAATTGATGATCAAGGGAAAGTTAAGGTTCTAAAAGTTTTATTAATAAACCATCCTAAAGCTGTCGCTTTATTTAAACAACAAGCAGAAGTTTTGAGTCAAATTAATCATCCTGGAATTCCTAAAATTGATCTTGATGGATATTTTACCTATCTTCCCAAGGGGAGCGAAGAAGCTCTTCATTGTTTAGTAATGGAGAAAATTGAAGGGCTAAATTTACAAGACTGGATGAATGAACGAAAACAAGAACCCATCAGTCAAGAACAGGCTTTAGAATGGCTAAAACAACTAGCTGAGATTTTAGAGCAAGTTCATAATTTGCAATACTTCCATCGGGATATTAAGCCTAAAAATATTATGATAAAATCTAATGGACAATTAGTATTAATTGATTTTGGAACTGTACGGGAAATTTTAGGAACCTATATATTTAATTTCACTGATGGCCAAACTGTAACTGGGATTGTTTCTCCTGGATATACACCTCCAGAACAAATAAATGGGAAAGCTGTTCCTCAATCCGATTTTTTTGCCTTGGGACAAACATTGATTTATTTATTAACGGGAAAACCTCCCAATGCTTATCCAGAAAATCCCCGAACAGGTAAGTTATTATGGCGAAAAGGTGTGCCCCATATTTCTGCTCAATTTGCTGCTCTAATTGATTATTTAATAGCTCCTTTTCCAGGTAATCGCCCTCAAAATCCACAAATAATCTTGCAATGTTTAGCAGAAATTGATTTAAAACAAACTGAGAATAATAATACTAATATTATGAATGTTGAAATTAATTTTCAGAATCAACCTTCAGAGGCTCCTAGAGGAATACTGAGTAAAATCAAGAAATTTTTAAGCTTATAGTCTAATTTTTATACAAAAACAACTCAAATAGGATTGCTATATAATTTAAGCAGACTAAACTGAAGAATCTCAATTATTTGTATCCCCAGTCATTCCTTTAATTTTATAACGGAATGACTGAGTTGCTAATTTAAGCCGCTTTTCGTTCTTCCTGATCAAAACCATGTAAAATGGGTTCGGGGCCGAATTTAGAAGTAACTTTCAGCAAACGAGGAATTTCAAAACTATTATAAACGCGAAACTCGCTTTGAATTGTTGCTTCTGCCGCTCTAACAGCTTGGTTTAAAACTAAAGAACCATCGGGGTCAGAAACAGAACGATGGAAGGTTCCGGGGGGAATTCTCAAAATGTGACGGTTCGCATCTAATCTAACAATATGATAGGGATCTTTCCAAGCAAAATTAACTAAATAAAAGGTGCGTCCCCCACTCACTGCTAACAAATTATCTTCTTGATGGGGATGAAGATAAAATTGCCAATATCCGGTTTCAGTATTATTGGGGCTAATGGCTGGCCCTTCATGAAAGACTAAATCACGGGCGTTTGAATTGGCAATTGTAATATCAAAAAAACGCACACTGGGAGTATCACGAAATTTATGAAAGGGGATTAATTCAAACATATTCACTCTATTTAAAATATTAGTTTTTCGCGAGTTGTCTTTAGCTTAGTCATACTGATTCAAACAATCAAAACTTATTCAGAATAGTTTCTATGCGGAAACCGAATAGATAGTCTAGGGACAGAGAGGGGGAATTTTTACAGTAAAATTGTAGTGAGTCCTTCAGGACTCTAAGAAAGCCCTGAAGGGCTTACTACGGTTTGTAGTGAGTTTTTCAGGACTCTAAGAAAGCCCTGAAGGGCTGACTACGGTTTGTAGTGAGTCCTTCAGGACTCTAAGAAAGCCCTGAAGGGCTGACTACGATTTGTAGTGAGTCCTTTAGGACTCTAAGAAAGCCCTGAAGGGCTGACTACGATTTGTAGTGAGTCCTTTAGGACTCTAAGAAAGCCCTGAAGGGCTGACTACGATTTGTAGTGAGTCCTTTAGGACTCTAAGAAAGCCCTGAAGGGCTTACTACGGTTTGTAGTGAGTCCTTTAGGACTCTAAGAAAGCCCTGAAGGGCTTACTACGGTTTGGAATTGGAGGCAGTCCGACGGTTTATACTCGTCCTTTAGCTCGATTAATTGAGCAATTGCAACATTTACCCGGTGTGGGGCCAAAAACAGCCCAACGGTTGGCGCTCCATATTATTAAGCGTCCTGATGAAGATGTGCAAGCCTTAGCCCAGGCGTTATTGGATGCGAAACAGCAAGTGGGTTTTTGTCAGGTTTGTTTCCATCTCTCGGCTGAACCCGTTTGCGAGATTTGTCGTCATCCCCAACGTGACCCCGATACAATTTGTGTGGTGTCTGACTCCCGTGATGTGATTGCATTAGAAAAAACACGGGAATATAAAGGGAAATATCATGTTTTGGGGGGTGTGATTTCTCCGATGGATGGTATTGGCCCGGAACAATTAACCATTCAACCGTTAATTCGTCGGGTAAGTCAACAACAAATTAAAGAAGTGATTATTGCTATTAGTCCGAGTGTTGAAGGAGAAACCACAACATTATATTTAGGTCAACTGTTAAGACCCTTTACGAAAGTCACCCGCATTGCCTTTGGTTTACCGATGGGGGGCGAGTTAGAATATGCCGATGAAATTACCTTAGCACGGGCGTTAGAAGGACGGAGAGAGTTAGAATAACCTACTTCAATCATCCCTTGAGGAATAAAAACCCGGTTTCTGACAGAAGCCGGGTTTTTGCGATGGCTATATGTCCACCCCCATTACATAACTTTATTCAAAAATCCCATTAATTACATAACACAAGTCCTAAATCGCCCCAAACCTCTATAAGTACATAACAAATGGGGCGACTACCACAAAGTATGTAAAAAAATGTAACAAGAGCTACCATTATGCAAATAGTCGAGTTATTGTATACCTATACACAGAAAAGTTAAAACGATGTGTGCAAAACGACTGACTATTGCCATCCCCAATGGGTTGTATGAGCGATTGCAGACTGTTAAACAAGAAATCAACATATCTGGCGTGTGCCAGGAGGCTTTAAACATGGCGATTACACTCAAAGAAACCCAAACCCAAGCATTAACCTTTAACCACCAACAACTGATTGACCGCCTGAAACTGGAAAAAAAATTGTTAGTGGCGCAAATCAAAGAACAAGGTCGGAAATTAGGAATTCAATCTGCTATGACCCTTTCCTATAAAGAATTTCAACGCATTGAACGCCTCAGTCTAGGTCATGTCAGAATCGAAGCGAATTCCTTTGCGGATATGTGGAAATTATTAGCCAGTCGTCAACCTGAGCAAAACATGGAATTTCAAGGCGAAGAATTACGCGAAATGACTTCTCTGAATGAGGAAAACCAATCAATTTTTGTTGAAGGTTGGATGGAAGGCGTATTAACGGTTTGGAATCAAATTAAAGACGAACTTAATGATGTGGAAGCCGAATAAAATTCATTGATTTAACCGGATGAATTCATTTCAATGGGCTAATCAAGATTCGACTATTCCTATTGTTAACAACTCGGATTTTTGTCAAACAACCCAGATGCTATCAACAATAACTATAGCATTTCCAGATTACTTGTAAATTATGAGATACAAGGGTAATCGATTTTTTAAATACGAAATACAGAGAATTTACAAGTCAGATCAGATTGCTATAGTTTCCCCTTTTTAACTTATTTACTAATCTGGCAAATGCCAGGAGGCTTTAATTATGGCTATTTCTCTACAAGAACAAATGACTGCAACCTTTGATTCTGAATCCTTAGTTCAACGCTTACGCGAAGACAAAAAAACCATAGCAGAACAAGTTCAAGAACAAGGTTTTAATTTTGGGGTTAAATCGGCGAGTAGTTTATCTTATCAAGAATTTCACCGCATTGCAAATCTGAATGTTGCCGGGATTAATATTGACTCAGACGCATTTGCCGAATTGTGGGATTTTTTAGATCATCACCACTATCAAAATCCAAATCGTTTAGAATCGGGTGAATTGAGTCATTTATTACCCGATGATGAGCAAAATAAATTAACATTTGTTAAAAGTTGGATGGCAGGAGTTTTATCGGTTTGGCATGAAATTAAAAATAAAGTTGATAGTGAAGATGAAGAATAATTGACTGCTAAATTTTCTATTTGTAGTGAGTCCTTTAGGACTTTTGTAGTGAGTTCTTTAGGACTCTAAGAAAGCCCTGAAGGGCTTACTACGGTGTAGTGAGTCCTTTAGGACTCTAAGAAAGCCCTGAAGGGCTTACTACGGTTCGATTAATTGAGCGATCGCTACATCCGGCGGAATGATTGATTATAGTTGCCCATTTTCCACAATATATTCTGCTATTTTATGGACTGAGGTACTAATTTGGGGAACGTTAGCCGTGTTATTATCAATAGCAGTAATAATATACTTTTCCCCATTAATTTGAGCCGCAACGGTTGTCCCAATCACCCTAGAATTTTGACCCGTTTTTTCTCCTAACCATTGAGTTTTTGGTAATCCTTGTAAACCTGCATAACCAATTACCCGATCATATTGACGATTTAACGCATCAATTAAGACTTGAGAAGAGGGATGTTCATAATTATAAACCTCTACCATCATTTCCGTGAGTTCATTACTGGTTAATCGATTTCGTCCTTTCCCCGGTCGCCAAGGCATAATATGATCTCCCATTAATTTAAAATTAACTTTCGTGAATTTATAGCCTTCTGCTTCTAAAAATTTATTAATATAATCTGAACCTAAATAATCAATTAATTGGTTTGTTGCAATATTACTACTGTGATCAATCATAACTCCCATTAACTCTTTTAAAGAGTAAGATTGACGAGCTCGAATAGATGAAGCATCTTCTGTAAAGTTTCCTCCCGCAACTAGAATTTTTTGATCTAAACTAATTTTTTCCTCGGCTGTTTTATGTAAAAGCGCGATCGCAACGGGAACTTTAATTAAACTAGCGGGACTTGCTGGAGGTTCATTTCCCCGTAAATTAACGCAGTCTCGTTTTAAGGTACAAACCGTCAGCATGGCTTGACGAGTTAACCCGCTTTCTTGACGAATTTGTTCTAATATTTTTGCCCGTGCATCTAATAATTTATCGGTGATTTTAGATAAGCTAGATTCGTATTCTTTAATTTTGTTAGAAGTTTGACCTGCTAATAAAGAATGGGGGGGAATTTCTTGTAAATTATTAATTGCTTTTTCCCACAGATCTTGTACTTGTTTTCGCTGTTGAGGAGAAGGATCATTAGGATTAGCAACTTTTTGAGCTTGGGTTGCTAAACGAATTGCTTGTTTCCAACTATCTTCAGCCCGTTCTTCAACTAAGATTTGAACTTCAACGGTTTTTAGTTTTTGTAATAATATTTCATTGGGTTCAAATTCCAAGGGGTCAGCAAATAAAGAGTTAAAAAAGTTGGGTTCGGGTCGATCTTTGGGGGGTGTTTCTAACTCTTGAATTAAGCGATCTCGCAATACAATTAATTCTTTTAAGGAACGAGCCCCATACAATTCTGAAGCGGTTCCCAATGAAGGGAGTGCTTGAGTCAGTCCCAGACCCACAATCAGTGTCATACTACCTGTTACTGTTATAGCCCAACGCCAGACTTGACGCATTCTTAAACTCCTCACACACAAGCTTCATTGGTTTACAGACGGTTTAGATAACATCTCGACCTCAGCAAAGACCTCTCTTTGCCCAGTTTCTTAAACAGATGAGATCCGAATTTAGATTACCATGATTATTATCAAAATTAAATCCTTAGAGCCATGAGTTAAATGAGTTGAGAACATTATTTCAGAAATCGACAAAAGCTTAAATCATGGTAAAGACTCAACTTCCCAATGGCCACCGAACCTACCCTTGGCTACAAATCTTAGAGTTGATGAAAGAAAGATCCATTAGGTTTCATGGAGAACGGATGCAGAATTTATAGTCAGGTTATTATAGAAATTAGAAATAAAGCGACTCAGCATCAAGCGATCGCTAATATTATTACAGCTTTGGAAAATTTTAATCTCGTTACAAAGGAATGTTGAATCAAACTAAACCAGAATTAAGACGTTTACTGATTAAACAACGTCGTTCGCTATTAAAAAAAGACTGGAAAGAAAAAAGTGATCAGTTGTGCCAAAATTTAAAAAAATATTCACTTTTTCAACAATCCAAAACTATTTTATCTTATTTCAGTTTTCGTCAAGAACCTGATTTAAGTTTATTATGGAGTAACACGACTAAAATATGGGGATTTCCCCGTTGTGTTGAACAATCTTTAACGTGGCATTGTTGGCAACCTGGAGATGTTTATGAGATTAATCGTTATGGTATTCTTGAACCTAATATTAACTTACCCCAACTTAAACCAGGTGAAGTTGACTTGATCTTAGTTCCATCCGTTGCTTGTGACACTCAAGGATATCGGTTAGGATACGGAGGGGGATTTTATGATCGAATGTTGAGTTTACCCGAATGGAATTCTATTCCGACCATTGGAATTATTTTTGATTTTGCTTATCTTCCTCAATTACCGATTGATGCTTGGGATAAACCGTTAAATGCAGTTTGTACAGAATCTAATTTTTTCGATTTAAGAGTTTAAAATGATTGATCAACTACCTAAATTTAACCTCAATAATAAAACCTTAAAAACAGTTATTATTTATATTATTTTGGGAATAATTGCTGTTTTAATGTTATTCCCTTTGGTTTGGTTAGTGAGTACAGCCTTTAAATCTCCCAGTGAGAATATCTTTCAATTTCCCCCGCAATTAATTCCCAGTCAACCGACATTTCAGAATTTTATTACCGTCTGGAAAACAAACCCTTTTGGTCGATATTTATTCAATAGTCTAATTGTGGCTACCTTAACAGTGAGTTTAAATTTATTATTTTGTTCCTTAGCCGCTTATCCCTTAGCCAGATTAAACTTTAAAGGTAGAGATGGAATTTTTACGGCTATTATTGCCACAATTATGATTCCCTTTCAAATTGTGATGATTCCGTTATATGTGTTAACGGTGCAGTTAGAATTAAGGAATACTTATTTAGGAATTATTTTCCCTAGTATTGCTTCTGCCTTTGGAATTTTTCTCTTAAGACAAGCGTTTCAAAGCGTTCCTAAAGAACTAGAAGAAGCCGCGAGAATTGATGGGTGTTCAGAATTAGGAATTTGGTGGAATGTGATGATTCCGGCTGTTAAACCTGCTTTAATTACCTTAGCAATTTTTGTCTTTATTGGGTCTTGGAGTGACTTTCTCTGGCCGTTATTAATATTAGACCAACCCGATTATTATACCATGCCGTTAGGAGTAGCAACTTTAGCCGGAACATTTTCCTTAGACTGGCGATTAATTGCGGCGGGTTCGGTGATTTCCATTGCACCTGTTTTGCTATTATTTTTAATTGTACAACGCTATATTGTGCCAACAGATGCGGGGTCAGGGGTAAAAGGATAATATGATATTATCGACAAGTTAATGTGGCTTTAGGATAAGCAATCCGTTTGTGATTCACTTGTTCCCAAACCCGGACAAAAACCTCGGCAATTTTACTCATTTCTTCCCGCGTTAAACCCGAATCAATTAATTGATTATCTTGCCATCGAGCTTTTAAAATTTTATTCACCATATTTAACGCTTCTTCATGGGTGGCATCTTTAAGCGATCGCAAAGCAGCCTCACAAGAATCTGCTAACATGACAATACCCGTTTCCCTCGATTGGGGAATGGGCCCATCATAGCGAAACTCCGCTTCATTCACGACTAACCGAGGATTTTCTTTAGCTTGTTGTTGCGCTTGATAATAAAAATAAGCAATCTGCATATTACCTTGATGTTCAGGAATAAACGCTTGAATTGCTTTGGGTAAACGATATTTTTTCGCCATAACTAACCCTTCGCTGACGTGTTTTTTAATAATTTGGGTACTTTCCCAAGGGTCATTAATCCTATCATGTTTATTCGGCCCCCCCATTTGATTTTCTATAAATCCTAACGGGTCGTGCATTTTTCCAATATCATGATAAAGAGTTCCTGTTCTAACTAATTCCACATTACAGCCTAATTCTTGTGCTGCTGCTTCTGCTAAATTAGCCACAAACATAGTATGTTGAAACGTTCCCGGTGCTTCTGTCGCTAATCGTTTTAATAACGGTCGATTGGGGTTTGCTAATTCGGCTAATCGAATCGGAGTAATTAAATCAAATAAATGTTCTAAATAGGGACTCAAACCCAAGGCAACAATACTCCACGCAATCCCTTCTAACACTTGTAACCCCACAATTTTAAGCAACACATACCAAATTGAGCCCGCCGTTGCACTTGCCATTAAATTTAGAATTAAATACACTGCACCTTGAGCCGCACCAACGCCTAATCCCAATAACGCTAACTCTTCTCGACAGCGAGATTGTCCCGCTAACAAACTGCCCACCAGTCCCCCCGCCGCACTCGCCAGTAAATGGACGTTATCAATTTCCATCCCAATCGGTAACAAAACTGAAAGCAAACCCACCACGGTAGCACCCACAGCAGACCCATAAAAACTACCCACTAATAACCCCACTGCGGGTAAATTAATCAGGGGTAATTTTAATAAAATAATAATCGGCGTACTTAACGTTAACAGTAATAATAACAATCGATCTCGACGACGTAAACCCCGATGAAATTTCCATTCAACGACTAAAACCAGTCCCACTCCAGCACTCACTAATCCCACCAAACTCATTAATCCTTTCGAGTTAATTCCCCGTTCACTTAAACCAAAATAATCCAGGAGAACAAAATCCTGTTGAGTAATTTTTTCTCCTCTAAGAACAATGATCTCCCCTTTATTAATATTCACCGTCACCGTTTCAATTTTTTGGGCAACTAACTCCGCTCGATGACGAGTAGCTAGAGGATCTTTCACCAAATTTGCTTTTAAAACTTCAGTCAATAAATGGGTCGCAAACAATTGACTTTCTGAAGGAATCGTATTTTTGACTTGAATCTCAATCGCTTGTCTAAGAATTTCATCGGGTAAGCCGGGAGCGATGCCTTGAGACAACATTTCCTGAGTAATTTTATGAATTCCCGTTTGAGTTTGCAACCAAGTCGTATCAGGCCATTCAAAAAACGATTCCGTGTAGAAAATTTCTTGATCAATTAACCCGTCTTGAGAAAACGCATTTAACGCTTTTGCATAACGCCAACGAGCTTGTGTAATGTCAGAGACCAATTGCGAAAATTCAATGGGAGTCGTTCGACGACGATAAGCTTTTAATTGAATTAAGGTTTGTTGTCGAATAGCTTCTAAAGTTGCTTGTTGCCAATCTGCAAATTTTGTAGCCGTCTTTTTATTAGGAATTTTAGGCTGAATTGTCGGAGGAATTTGTACGCTCACTTGTTCAACTTGGGCCAATAAATCCTGCCATTCTCGTTCTGGACAGCGCCTTAAATAACGTTGAACTTCAGTCGATAAAATCCCTTTATCCACAAAAGGAAAGGGTTGGGAAATATTTCGGATATAGGTTCCCTGTTCCAATACCTTGTGAATCCTTTGATTAATTTCTTGATTAATAGATACATCAATTACTAATACCGGAATCGCGCCAATTTCTGCGGCTTTGCGCTTCTCATCGGTTGTTTTAATATCGGGAACACTGGCATCCCAAGGCGCCTGAATGGTTTCCGGTGCAACCCGACCCACATCGAGTTTGGGCTGGTTGTAAAACCGTACTCCCATAACACTGGTTAAGGAAACAACGGCCACCAGGAAAAACGTGGAACTACTCACCGAACCCGGATTTTTGTTAACGTTTCTCCGTTGGCGTCGGGGCCAGGAGGGAGTCGTATAACTGCGGAGGGAAGGGGGTATTTCTGAAGGCTTGACAGAAGACAAGGGAGGATGAGCGCGGCTACAAAGCCGTTCAATCTGTTGCGTCAGAGCATGGAGCGTATTCATCTGCATTGAAGCTAGATCAAGGGTTTAGCAGCCGTTTCATCTTCATTCTATAGTATTGCTTGAAATTTTTAAGGAACGCTTATTGTTAGGGGGTTTCAGCACCGATCTCTCCGGCTAAAAATAATTTATTCTTGTATTCTCATCCGGGTTGGGGTTGCTACGGCTGATTGTGTGAAAGTCTTACAAGCGGGATGAGAAGGAATGGGATGATACACCCCTGACCAAATCGCGAATAAGTGATGAGCTAACTGTAGCAACTCAGTTTCATAATTGTTGAATTCTACAGAATTATTTTCAATCTTTGGGTCAGTTTGGGAAAATAACGGTTTCTCTGAAAAGGCTAAACGCCATCGGGTAGGAATTCCCCTTAAGCCTTGATAGCCACCCGATAAGGCACCACTTAGGGTCGCAGTCAGTTCGGGGTGATATCCTGTTTGTAGCGATCGCAAAACCGTTAAAGAATAGTCTTCGGGAGTGGTCAGAAAACAATAAAAGCTTAGGGCTAAAGCAATCCAGTTTTCAGAATCAAAGTTAGCAGAACTGGCTTTTGTCGTCTGAGTCAATTGACGAACTGCCGTTTCTAAACTAGCTCTGTGTTCCAATAAGGTTTGAACTTGTTCTAATTTAGCCGTTAAAGCTGTTTCTGGCTGTAATTGGGGTAAAAGGTTAGGAATCAGCCGATGAAGGTCTGGGTTAGGTGTGAGCATCTCAGCAATTGCGGTCGCCATCAGCCCTATCCCATCCTGAATCTCGGCCACCCCTTCTAATCCCTTCCAGTCTAACTGTTGTAACGCCCTCAAATTGTCATGAAAGAACAACCCTAGGGGTAAGCCCAATAAAGCTACTTCACTAGCCGACTTAAACGAAGGTTTGATTTGGGTTTGTACCCCTCTGCCATAATCAACCGCATCAAAGCCTTGATATTGGATTAAGCTTTGGGTGAGTTGGGAAATTAATTTTCCTGTATTCCCAGATGAAGGAGGAGATAGTACCCCAGACAAAGGTTTTTGAGGATGTCCAACTCCTGTTTTGAGCAGAGATATCATCGGTTGCAGAGATGGATCATCCTCAAGTTCCATCCCGGCTTTACCCGGTGAAACGGAGCCATAGGTCAACCAACATTGACCTAATTCATAAGCGAGGACTGCTCCGAGAATCGCCCCCTGAAATTGGCTACATAAGGAATCTTGCTTCATGGAACCGATTCTCAGGCTTTTTGCCCCTTCAAATGATGAACTAAAGCCTGTAGTCCCAGACGGTAACTTTCTGCGCCAAATCCACTAATTTGGCCGATCGCCACTGATGAGATCAAAGAATGATGCCGGAACGCTTCTCGACGGTAAATATTGCTCAGATGTACCTCAACGGTGGGAATTCCCACCCCTGAAATCGCATCTCGAAGGGCAATGCTTGTGTGAGTATACGCTCCAGCATTAATTAATAAACCTTGGTGTTGCCCGAATGCGGAGTGTATTGCATCCACCAAAGCACCTTCGTGGTTAGACTGAAGCATCGAAAGTTGAACCTCAAGCAACTGTGCTTCCTGCTCCAACATTCGATTAATTCCGTCTAACGTTGTTTTCCCGTAGATTTCGGGTTCGCGCTGACCCAACAAATTCAAATTAGGGCCATGCAGTACCAAAAGACTTAGCAACGGAGTAACCTGATAAAACGTTAAATATACTACCTTCGACGACGGGGTTCATCTACTGGTACAGGAATTGGCTCCGCTTCCGGTTGAGCGACTGGGCCTAATAAGGCATCAATTAGCTCACGCGCCCATTCTTTTAGTTTTTCCAGTATTTTCTCAATGTATTCCATTGAACAAATGGCTCCTCGTTGTAAACTGGCTACGCAACTTGACCGCAGGTTAATTAACCGAAGTTTAAGCCAAGTTAGGCATATAGCTCAAAACTCAGCCTTGCTATGGGTTAGCAAGTTTTATACAGAACAGATATCTCTGAGATATTTTTTATTTTATTATGTTACCTCCCGCTCCAAATTCTACAAAAATTTTGGGAATTTTTAAGCGTTTGCTAACATGACATTCCTAGAGCAATCTAAGGAATTTAGAGAATTTTACAGCTTAACTCATCTCCTAGAGCAATTGCATTTAGGATGAATTGAAACAAGGTTTAATGATGATAACCGATGTTATACAGGCTGGCTCAACTAGAATTTGAGATAGGCTGCACTAATTACATCTTAGCAATTTTTACCAGTTGTGATTAGGTTGTGAATTAAAGTTTACCGCTTTTATTATAACAAATCTTTACAAATTTACGCAAGGGGTTTTCAGAGTTGACGGTTGACTCTCATGCTTCTGCTCCCCCTGCTCTCTAACTCAGATGGCGACGCAGAAGGTCAAGGGCACTACGGGCACTCCCCTGGCGTATCCAGTCCCGCCCCCGGGTTTGACCGAAACGACATTCGAGACTTTCGACCTGACCGTTAGGCTTGGCTAAACCGATATACACCAGTCCGACGGGTTTTGTCCCTGTCCCTCCTCCTGGCCCTGCAATCCCTGTAATACTTAAACCCCAAGTTGTGTTTAATAGGGTTTTCACCCCCAAGGCCATTTGTTGAGCAACGATGGCACTAACAGCCCCCTGTTGAGTTAAATCATCCAAGTTAACCCCTAATACAGAGGTTTTCACCCGATTATCATAAGCAATCACACCCCCAAGAAAATAGTCAGAACTTCCGGGTACTTGGGTGAGCATTTGTCCTAATCCTCCTCCTGTGCAAGATTCTGCAACACTCAATGTGGCATGATGGGTTTGTAATAACGCCCCAACGACGGAAGCTAAGGTATCCTCATCTGCTCCATAACAATCGAGTCCCGCAATTTCTCGCAATTGGGTTTCCACTGGAATAATTAATTGTTGTGCTATTTCTTGAGACTCTGCCCGGGCAGAAATTCTTAATTTCACCTCTCCATGATTCGCATAGGGGGCAACAGTAGGATTTTTCATCTCTAAAAAAGGCGCAACTTTTTCGGCTAACGTTGATTCTGCTATGCCCCAAAATTTTAACGTTCGACTTTGAATAATTCCTTGACACCAACCGTTATTTTTAAGATAGGGAATTGCCACATCTCGCCACATTTGATAGAGTTCAGCCGGAACACCCGGAAAGGTTAAAATTGTTAGGTGAGATCCCCTAGGTTTCCAGATAATTCCCGGTGCAGTTCCCGTTAAATTAGTTAAAATTTCTGCACCTTCAGGAATTAATGCTTGTTTGCGATTGCTGGCCGACATTACTCGTCCCCGTTGACTAAATTTTTGAGTAATATCTTCAATAATTTCAAGTTTTTCTATTAATGGAGAACCAAAAAACTCTGCTATTGTTTCTACGGTTAAATCATCAGGAGTCGGCCCTAAACCTCCGGTAAAAATTAATAATTGAGAGCGTTTAGAGGCAATCTCAATCACTTTTTTCAGACGTTCTGAATTATCTCCCACAACGGTTTGATAATAATGAGGAATCCCTAATTGAGCTAATTGTTGCCCTAAAAATTGAGCATTACTATTGAGAATATCACCCAAAAGCAATTCTGTACCAACACAAATAATTTCAGCAACCATGAGATCAAGGGGAGATAGAGGATCAATTAATAATTTAATTCTAACAGCTTTATAGGATTAATTTTTTCCTTATCCTATCAATTAACTCTAAATAATATAATAAATAAAGGTTAGGGAATATCAAAAAAAGTGAAATAAGAAGGAAGAAACCCCTGAAGGGGTTACTACAATCTGGCTCGTTTTAAAGCTTGCCAACTGGTATAACCTAATAATCCGGTTGCACCCAAGGCATAAGCTAATCCACTGGGTATTCCTGAAAAAGCCAGGGCTAAACTTCCCACCCAAAGGGTAAGAGAATAGATAAATAATACCGTTCGACGTTGAGATAAACCTGCATCTAATAGTCGATGATGGAGATGGCGTTTATCCGCAATAAAAGGGGATTTACCATGACGAATTCGATCTAAAATAACGGCAGACATATCTAAAATTGGAACCGCTAAAATTAAATAGGGAAGAACAACAGAGGTAACAGCCGTTATTTTGACTAAACCAATAACCCCCACTCCAGCGAGGGTAAATCCCATAAAATAGGCTCCCCCATCCCCCATAAAAATTTGAGCCGGATTAAAATTATATCGCAGAAATCCTAATGCACTTCCAGCTAACGCCGCCGCAATTAACGCCGCAGCCGGTTGATTCATAAATAAACTTACAATTAACATGACAACGGCAGCAATTCCACAAACACCAGCCGCCAGTCCGTCTAAACCATCAATCCAATTAATCGCATTGGTCATCCCCACTAACCAAATAATTGTAATGGGTAGACTCAACCATCCAATATGAAGTAAACCTAAATAAGGGATTGTTAAAAAGTCGATACGGACACCAACCCACCAAGCCAGACTCGCAACTCCTGTTTGCAAAATTAGGCGAGTTAGGGGAGATAAACTAAACAAATCATCGGCTAAACCAATCAGAAAAAAGGCAATGCCGCCGAGAGTCACGCCCCAAATTTCATATTCAGCTTCTGAACTTAAGGGTTTACCTGTGGCATCAATAAAGCCACCGGATATCCAAACCAATAATAAAGCAATTAAGGCGCCCGCAAAGATAGAAACACCACCTAAGCGAACCATCGGTTGTTGATGAACTTTGCGATCATTAGGTAAATCAACCTGTCCTGAACGGATGGCGATTTTCTTAACAATCGGGGTACTCCAGATGACAACTAGAGCAGAAATAATAAAAGCCAGAAGGTGGTACAGATGGTGGGGCATCTGAGGTTATAGGTGCAAAATGTTCTTCAAGTGTCAGCCAGAGTTTACTACATTTGGGATCGTTTCTTACAAGAAATATTGAAATAGGCTCGCAGGAAACTGGAAACATTTACGATTAGATCCTCTTTATGGTAGAGACACCCACGGTGGCACGTCTCTACCATTGTTCACACTACCCAACCTTTAGGCTAAAGCCGGAACTTTAACACTGAGATGGGGATAAAGCGGAAAGTGATCGCATAAATTAGCAACCCGTTGACGACAAGCTTCTTTAATAGCTTCATCATCGGGGTTCAGCAGTCGGTCTGCAATAATATTACCAATCTCAATAAATTCCGTTTCTCCCATTCCCCGTGTGGTCATAGCCGGAGAACCTAATCTTAACCCACTGGTGACAAAGGGAGATTCGGGATCAAAGGGAACGGTATTTTTATTAGCCGTAATATTAACATCACTGACGAGTGCATCCGCCCGTTTTCCAGTCATGCTCACGGAACGTAAATCCACTAACATCAGATGGTTATCCGTGCCATTGGAAACAATTTTTAAGCCTCGGTTTTGTAATTGAGTGGCTAAGGCTTTGGCATTGGCAATCACTTGAGCCGAATAGGTGGTAAATTCGGGTTTGAGTGCTTCGCCAAAGGCAACGGCTTTCCCGGCAATGACGTGTTCTAAGGGGCCACCTTGGGAACCGGGGAAAACAGCTTTATCCAATTTTTTGCCCAGTTCTGCATCCCGCGTTAAGATTAAACCGCCTCTTGGCCCTCTTAAGGTTTTGTGGGTGGTTGTTGTCACCACATCACAGTAGGGGATGGGGTTAGGATGATGACCCGTTGCTACTAACCCGGCAATATGAGCAATATCGGCCATTAAATAAGCACCGACTTCATCGGCAATAGCGCGGAATTTCTCAAAATTGATAATCCGAGGATAGGCAGAATACCCACAAATTATCATTTGGGGTTTATGCTGTTTGGCTAATTCTAAAATTTGGTCATAATCCAGTTGTTCGGTTTCGGGACTAACGCCATAATGACAAACTTTAAACCATTTACCCGAAACGTTGACCGGGGAACCATGGGTTAAATGTCCGCCATGAGATAAGTCCATCCCCATGATAGTGTCACCGGGTTTGAGCAGGGCTAAAAACACGGCAAAGTTAGCTTGAGCGCCGGAATGGGGCTGAACATTGGCACTGGCTGCCCCAAACAGTTGTTTAGCCCGTTCAATGGCTAACTGTTCGACACCATCAACAAATTCACAACCGCCGTAATAGCGTTTTTTGGGAAGTCCCTCTGCATATTTGTTAGTTAGAACAGACCCTTGGGCAGCCATGACGGCGGCGGAGGTAAAGTTTTCACTCGCAATTAATTCTAGGTGATCCCGTTGGCGACAGAGTTCATGCTGAATCAGATCAGCAATGACCGGATCAGTTTCAGATAAGATTTCTAAGTTAGTCCGACTCACAATAAAATTCCTCTTAATGAAACAAAAACAGAATGCTATTGCACCTAATCAGGGGATTCAATAGCGTATTTTCCCCAGAATCTTCAATAATAACTTTCTTTGCTGAACCCTTCTAGTCCTTGACTTGCCAACCGCAACACCCTAAAATTTCAGCCCGTTTTGTTAAATTGTAAGTCATTTAGCTGAATAGGCTGGAACTCTTGACTTACAATGGATACAGAGAAATGGCATCTGTCGGAGGAATCATTATGCTAGTCATCTTGATGGATAACCAGTTACTTGCTTCTCAACCGGTTTGTCAAGGGTGTTTGCTGGCTGATCAAAGCGGTCAACCCCGTTGGAGAGGCGGTCAGCTTTGTTGTGGTCATTTGGTGCGCCCCTCCATCGACAATCAACCCAGTCAGTATGAGTGTCAAATGGGTTTCCGCATGGCCAATATTCAATGATAAAACTGTTGACTCTGAACTGACAACTGACACCGAATATCTGGGACTACGCTATCCTGAGTTTAAGACACACTCAGGAGAACTGGTTATGACTTGGCGCGGGACGACGACAGTACGCGATCGCATTTTTGCGGCTTTACCTTATCTACTGCCTTTAATGGATGGGTTGCCCTTTGGACGCTTTTTATTTCAACAGTTTCCGATTTTACAACTGATTACCTTGCCTGTTATTCCGTTGATGACCCTTTATCAAATCATTCCTTTTGCAGGATTTATTGTGTTCATCGCGTTATATATGCTAGTAGTTCGGAATGAAAATATTCCTCATTTTATTCGATTCAATACAATGCAGGCAATTTTGATTGACATTGTTCTGATTTTATGTACGTTAATCTTCCAAGTATTAGGCAGTGTTCTGTTACAAGGATTTGTTGGTGAAACCCTTTACAACATGATCTTCCTGGGACTTTTAGCTGCATTTTTCTATTCTGTAATTCAGTGCTTTTTAGGAAAATATGCAGAAATTCCTACCCTGTCTGATGCGGTTTATATGCAAGTACGATAAAGCTTCGTAGGGGCAGGGTCTTCCTGCCCAAATTTCTGTATTTCAAAAAGTCCTTCATTTTTTTAACACCAACACCTGATATAATTAAAGATCCTTGCTTCTAATCCAGAAGCCTTGTTGTCCAGAAGGAGCATAATAGCATGAAACCTTTTGTTTACGAAACGATGTATATCCTGCGTCCCGATCTCAACGATGAACAAGTTGAGCAGTTTATTGCCAAATATGAAACTATTCTGCGGGATCAAGGTGGACAGAATATTGAAATTCAAAATCGGGGTAAACGTCGTCTGGCTTATGATATTGCTAAACATCGGGAAGGGATTTACGTCCAGATGAATTATGAAGGCCCTGGAAGTCAAATCGCTGTCCTCGAAAGAGCCATGCGACTCAGTGATGAAGTGATTCGTTATCTGACCATTAAGGAAGAAGTTGCTCCCGCGATCGCCGAAACCCCAGAACCTGAGCTTCAAGAAGCCTAAGTAGAGAAGAGCAAAAGATCCCTTAAAAAAGGGGGGTTAGGGGGGATCAAAGTCCCCTTTTTAAGGGGGATTTAGGGGGATCTCGGCTGTAATCATGGGTTTTCGGCTGAAGTTGACACTGATGCCCACACCCTACCCCCGCTTCCCCACTATTGCGGATTTGGGGAAGGAAGAGTATTTTAAGAACAAATATACAGAATAAATTTATAGGAGCCGTCAGTTACCGTGAGCCAAGCCAAAAGTCAAACGCCACAGGAATTAAACGCTGAAGTTGCTCGTTTAAACGAAGAGCTACAAATGCGAGATCAGTTGATTCAACAGTTATCTCAAGAACTGTTCCGTTTGGTTAAAGGGGATGCTAATTTATTACCGGCCCCGGACGTGTCTGAACGCCATCAAGTCCAAATGGTTGCTTTACGAGAACAACTGCAAGAGATGGAACAGCAGGTTAAGTTTTATCAAGAACAAATTGCTGAACGGGATACGGAAGTTTATCAACTGAGACAGTCGGTTCAGGAGTTAACAGATCGCTCTCGGATGTTGGAACAAGTCGTTCAAGAGTTACCCGGAGTTTATCGTCAGAAGTTCTCAGAGCGTCTGAATGAAGTGATGGAAAAAGTGCAATTACTTCAACGTGAAAATAAACAACTTAATGCTGAGTTACAAAGTGTTAGCTATCGTTTAGCTCAAAAAAGTCGTCGTCCCAGTGGGTTGGATCTACCCAGTTTTCAAAATCGAGGTGGGGGTTCTGTTGAGGTTCCCACTTTTGGCAATGCTTGATTATTAATGGGATTTCAAACAAAATATCAAATCTTACAATTAAGAGGTTATTCTAACTCAAGAATAACCTTTTAACTTGATGGTCAGTAAAGAATTGCCCAAAGTATAGTGCTAATTTTTAAGGCAACAGGCAACAGGCAACAGGCAACAGTAAGAATTAAAAGGATTTTAGGATTTAGATAGGTTATTTTCTGCCTTTATAGCATACAAATTTTGCGGTTAATAATCCCGTAGCTAAAGCAATAGTTACACTCAATAAAAAGGCAAATATCCCTGGATTAAGGAATATTTTAGATGAGGATTGATTATAATTAATCAAAGGTTTTTCAACATAACCCGAAAAAGTCGATGCTGCTATTCCTCCCACACCTAAACTGACTCCCAATATTGCAATCGTTCTTTCTAAGGAGCGATCAATTTCCGCTTGTTCAATTTCAACTAATCCGCGAATAGTATTAATTAATTCTGAAAATAAATTTTGACCCGGTATTAAATAACCTAAATCAACGTTAATTTGTTCTATAAACTTGTTTTTTGTGCGGGTTTCAAATTTGTTAAAAAAGGGTAAATTATCCTCTAATATCAGAAGTTCTTGCAGTTGATTTAGATAATCTTGATAATTTTTAAGATTCGTTTCTATTGTATTTAAGTGCAGTTTCATTTGTTGAATATACTCGCCATATTCAAAGGAAGATTGAGGAATTAAAATCAACTCCTGTTTTAACAATTCCAGTTTTTCAGTTTGGTTTTGGGGTAAATTCTTGAGATTTTCTACTTGGGGTAATAATTGTTTATATAAATCCTTCGCTTGTTGATAACACCAACGAGCTTGAGTATAACTATACAGAATTTTATTTCGACAACACAACAAATTAACTAACAGTTGATAATAGTTACCTTCTGCTTCTAAGGTTTGGGTTTGTGGAGAACAATTAAACCAAATTAACAAATGAATCTGGCTAGAAAGATTATATTCTCCCGTATTATATTCAAAAATCGGACTTCCAAACAACTCTCCTACTAAGGGAGAATTTGCTAACAAACGCTGTGCGTCTGAACTCGGAAATAACGCCTCAACACAAGCATTGGCAAAATCTTGATAATCATCTGATTCTGAAACTAAAGGTTCTGCAAATAATATTAACGTTTGTCCTAAATCCGATTGAATATTATCGGGTAATAAACAATAATTAGGGTTTAAAAAATAGTTAATTTCAGCAAGATTAACAACGGCTTCAGGACGACGAAAGGTAATATCAATAGCGTAGGTATCATGAATTTGTAGCGGATAAACTTCGCCTTTGAGTTGGGGTTTATCTGGGTCAGAAATAGCATTAAAATGTAAAAACCGATCTGGTTTTAAAAGTTCTACATAGTCATTTGAAATATCATCTTCTCCTGGGGGAAAACCAATTTTTCCTTGATGTTGATAAAGTCGATCAATTAACGTTTCTAACTGAGGACAATTTAACGTTTTTCCTAATTCTTGGGATTTTTTCCAAAGGTGATCGGCTGTTTCTATAGGTTCATCCCCTAACGCTAAATGATTTCTAAGTTGAAAAGCCATTAGCGTTAGTTTGGGATTTTTAACGGTTCTAATTATTGATTGATCTGCCATAAATTAGAGTTTAGCCGGAGGTTTTTTAACGGATTGTTGAATTACGTTTTTTAGCGTTTCTTTGTTGATTTGTTGATTGGGTTTAGGAACATAACCAACGGGTGTTCCGGGTATACGAGCAACTGCTAATTCTGTGATGAGATCGCTTTTAGACTCGTTTTCTATTAAAATAGAATTATTCAGGATTTCTAATTGAGCATCCACAATTTCATCATAAGTTTCATACCAGCTTGCGATCGCAATTGATAACTGTTCTACATCATCCGGTAATGGTTCAATTAACGCGATTAATTCTTGACGTTTTGACTCGGTAAATAATTGAGGCTGTTCTTGTAACAGTCGCATAAAGGCTTGGAGGTTTTGCTGGTAGAAAGACATGGGCTGATACTCAAATGCAATATAGAATTAATTATATCAAATTTAGGATTGATTTTGTAAACCTGCTCCAAGAAACCGGGTTTCTGGTTTCTGTACTGTTATACTAGGAGAAACATCTTATAGCGCAGGATATGATAATTGAGGTAAAATCACGATGACATACCTAGAAGAAATTACAATTAAAGTTCCGGTTGATATTGCTGAACGTTACCGTCAGGCTAACGAACAAGAAAAAAAACAGATAGAAACTAGAATTGCCTTTTTATTGAAAAGTCAAACGTTATCCCGAAAAGTGGCTATTAATAAATTACGACAAACGATGAGCGAAATTGGTAAAAAAGCTGTTGCAAAAGGATTAACCCCAGAGATTTTAGAAGATATTTTAAAGGATGATGAAGGATAACCTATTTATTTTTGATGCAAATATTATTATCAGTGCAGTTTTACTACCTGAAAGTAAGCCAGATTTAGCTATCCGTAAGGCTCAAAATTCAGGTAATATTTTAATGTCTCCTGAAATTTGGGCTGAATTAGAACAAGTTTTAGCACGACCAAAATTTGATCGATATATTTCTTTGGAAGATAGGAGCAAGTTTTTACAAGATTTTTTCGATACAGTTATTCTTGTTATGGAAGTTACAGAAAAAATTCAAGAATGCCGTGATCCCAAGGATAATAAATATTTGGAATTAGCTGTTAATGGTCAAGCTGATTATATCATAACTGGAGATGCAGATTTATTGGTTTTAAACCCATTTCGAGAAAAACCTGTAATCACCGTATCTGATTTTTTAAACTTAAAATTAGTTTAATTAAAACTTTTAATTAATTTCTGTTAAACCATTAAATTTTACCGATCGCACAAAATGCAGCCCAATAATAGGGAGAAGCAAAGGGTTTATCATTATTATTCATGTTTTGTAAAGACTGACGCAACTGCATTTTATTCCCCAGATCGATCCAAGCTAATAATTCGGCTTTGGTCGCATTTCTTAACCAGTTTTGAGCATGATTTAACGCGATCGCAACTTCCTCACCCTTTCGCAATAATTGATAAAATTTAATCATTAAAATAGCTGTAGAAATATCACTCACCGCCCACAGAGAACTAACAACATTAGTCGAACCCGCCACTAAAAAACCACTGGGTAAACCAATATATTCATCACTATTAGATTGAAAATCAATTAATCCCGTTTCACAAGCGGAAAGGGTGACTAAACGACAGCAACGCAAGTCTAATGTAAACACATCCCCCAAGGTTAAACATTCACTCAGATCGAGGGTTTGACCTTTTTCTAGGCGAAGATGGCGACTCGGATCAAGGGGCGAAGGTGGGGGCTCTAGGTAACAGTCTGCGAATAGTAATGCTGACAAAATAGGATTCTCAAAATTAAAATAACCGTGACAGGAAAAATGGTGACAATTAGCAGTTTTTAGGGTAGTTTGTTGTTCATTAAAGGTGATTTTTTTCGCATTTTCACGGACTAGAATATGACTCGGATTAAAATAAGTACGAATACTGTTAACTTCTAAGTCCGTATAGGCTAAATCTTTTGTGGGATTTTGAATGGCGAATAGTTGAGAAAAATCGGGACGCTGGCGGTTTTTTGCCGTTTGTAATAGTTGACAACTGGGAGCATAACTCACCCCACCAGAAAACAGATCCATTAAAATGACAGACTCCTGTACGGGCGAGGCGCGCCTCGCCCCTACCCCTGACGAGGAAGTTAACTCTCCTAAACGATCTTGAGATATCGGTAAAGCGTGCAGGGGGAATAAATGCAGAAAACGGTTAGGAATAAGTACCAGGCGATCACATTTTTCCCCGATAGCATTGAGGAGTTGGTCAAAATGTAAAATTTCCCCCAGACGTTGCAGACGGGAGGTTAGGGTGTTTTGCCATTGTTTTTTATCAGTTCGGTAGGCGGTGAGGTAGTCGTCAGCCCATGCTATCAAGGCGTTATAGTCTTCGGGGGTGGACTGCCAGAGTTTGATCTCTCCTGCCCCCCTTAAAAAAGGGGGTTCTGAAATTTCCGGTTCCCCCCTTTGATAAGGGGGGGTTAGGGGGGGATCTTCAGGGTTTTCGGGTGTAACGATAAAGGTTAAAAAGCGATCGCTTAAAATATACCATTCCAAAATGGCGGTATTGTCCCCCGTCAAGGCTTGAATATCGCTAAAAGGGATGGGTTGAACCTTTTGGGTGAGGCGGAAGTTGGGGTCAATGGGCGTAATATCACGGGTAATGAGGTCGTCAAGTTGTTGCCGCAGTTCGTTGAGACGGCTACGGTCTGGGGGTGGGGTTTGCAGGGCGGCAATATTGGGGCTACGTTCTCCCGTTGTCCCGTCCCCAAAGCGGTTGCGGGTGCGTTCTTCGATTTCCAGGCGACGTTGTTCGGTTTCGATATCTCCACGCAGACGGGTGAGTTCATCTTTGACAGTTTGGGGAATATCACCTTTGGGGTAAAGGTCACGGGTTGCTAATAGTTCAACGAGGTTACGAGCTTTACTCCGATCCGCGTATTCAAGAGCCTTATCGTAACGTTTCAATTTTATACAGACTTCAACCATAAGTTGATAAAGTTGAAACCATTGTTCATTAAGTTTGCGCTTTACTTGATCTCCAGAGGTAATTTCATACCGCAAATTATCAACAGCATCAATAGCTTGGGCAAAAGCATCATACGCTCCTTGAAAATCCTGGGTATTAAAATAAGCAATGCCTAAACCCAATAAAGTTTCTGCGTGTTTTTCAGGAAAGGCTTTGTGAGTAAAAATTTGAAGCGAATTTTGATAAAGTTGGATAACTTTTGACTGATTATCTTTTTTATTTACACCAATTCTTTTATAAACATTAGTTAAGCAGGATTGAGTGGTAGCCCATCGTTCTGGATCAGATTTCTGGGTAAAGACAGCCAAAGCTGATTCATAATAAAACTTAGATAGTTCTAAATATTTTTCTTGATTTTCGTAGTCAGAAAGGCTGCTATAAATATCTCCCAAATTAAGATTAAGTCTTCCCCAGTTTCCTGGATTAGTTTCAGGATTTATTAAAAGTAAACTAGCGTGGCAAGCTTCCAGCGATTTTTTCAAATTGTCTTCACGCTTGCCAAATATACGTTGTTTGTAAACTTCTCCTAAATTATTTTTAATAGTTCCCCAACCTTGAGGTTCATCTTCATAAGTCAAAATAGTTAAGGCTGATTCATAAGCTGCAATTGCTATTTCTAGGTTATCTGCTTTTTTACCTAAAACTCTGTTTAAATGAGCATTACCAAAACTGACTTGACACAATGCCCATTCTTTAGGAAACTTCTCTTGGGTATAAACAGTAAAAGCATCTCGATGTGCAGCAATTGCTCTTTCTTTATTGTCGGCTTTATCACCTCGAATACGATAATTATAAGCGGTTCCGATATTATCTTGAGTTTCTGCCCATTTTTCAGGAAATTTATCCTGAGTATAAACTGTTAAAGCAAGTTGATAACTAGCAATCGCTTTTTCTATATTATTAGCCATGTCTCCTGTCGTTCCTTGATAGTATAGCCAACCTAAAAGTCTTTGAGTTTCTGCCCACTTTTCAGGATTGTTGCCCGAACTAAAAACTGTTATAGCTGCTTCATACGCCGTAATAGCTTTTTCTCTATTTTCGATAAAATTTTCTTGATAAAGAGAGTGGTATGATAGACCCAAAAGGTATTGTATCATTGCCCAATTGTCGGGATTTTCTGTCTTTGTAAAAACTGACAAAGCTGATTGATAACAAATAATTGATTTTTGTATATTCTCTTCTTTTTGCCCTTCAATTCTTTGAAAATATGCTCTGCCTATTCTAATTTGTGTCATAGCCCAGTCTTCAGTTAAGTCATATTTATTGATGACTTCAAAACATATTTCATAGCAAGTAATTACAATTTCCAGATTAATTCTGCGATTACCTGAAGTGAAATTCAATATCAATATGCCCAATCTTTCAATAACTTTAGCAAGATTTATACTTTCTTCTGAATTCGCCATTAGACTAAATCTTTCCGTTGCCCATTGCTGTAGTTTGGGTATTAAATTTTCATTCAGCAGATCTAAATTTTTTTGTAATAAAGGATAAACGACTTCGGGATCACCATTGCTATCTACTGTGGCTTGCAGCACGTTTAATAAAAAATAAATCTGAGATTCCAATAAGCTCATTTGATGTTTGCAATAATTGATCCATTTTTTATTATTGAATTCCGTGTAAAGCTTTAACGCAGACCGATAATTTTCTAAACCCTCTTCCACTTTTCCTAAATAGTGACACATTAACCCCAACATAAAATAAGCGTTGGCTTCATCCCCCAGTTGTTTTTCCGTCGAACCCTGTGCAACTTCCAAAGCCGATTGATAATAATCAAAAGCCCGGTTGTAATCCTTGAGTTTATCGTAAGATAACCCGGCGATTTGATCTAAAAGCGAATACTCATTAGACCGATCTTGACTTTCTCGGAGTCGGGTTAACCGTTTTTCTAAAATAGGAATTAATTTTTCAAAGTCTTCTGTTTGTTGATATAACTTCTCTAAATATTCTGATGCTCTAATCACCCATTCTTGGCTGTTTTCTTGCTGTTCATAAACGGCAACTGCTTTTTCAAAAGATGCGATCGCCTCTGAAGATTGATTCAAATCCAAGTAAATCAACCCTAACATATAATTTAAGTTAGCCTGATAATAGGGTTGTTCTAAACTCGGTTCTAAATTTAATGCCGATTGAAAACAATCAATTGCTAAAGGATATTGTTTTAAATTAAAAGAAACGCCACCCAACTCATATAGAGTTTGATATTCTGTTAAGAAATCCTGTTTTTCTCGCAGTAACTTTAACTTTTCTTGATAATAGTCAATTGTATTTTCTAATTGATTTAACTGTTTATATCCTTTAATGATCCAATCTAAAATTTCTGGCTGTTCCTGCGGACGCTGCAACCTTTGAATCACTCCTAACCGTTGTTTAAAATAGTCGATAGCAGTTTCGATTTGTCCCAGTCGCCAGGTTTCACAAGTTAACCATCGTAAAGCCGTATTTTCCATTTCTCCATCAGACAAACGCCGCGAAATCTCTAAAATTTCCCGATGACATTCTATTGCTAATTCATCCTGATTTTGCCAATAATATACTTTTCCTAAACTCTGTAACACCGAAGATAAGTTTTGTTGATTATTGACTAACTTGACAACTTCTAATAAACTCTGATAATATTGAATTGCTGACTCAAATTGTTGATTATTTAGCAATTCATTCCCAACTTTATCGAGATAATCCCAAGATTGCTGAGTATAGGGCGTATTTTCAAATTGACTCAATAACTGATAAGCTAAACGATAGGCTAGGATGGCTTGGTCTTGTTGTTGTAGGGAAACATAACATTGACCTAAACAGAATTGAGATATGGCTTGTAACCAGATATTTTGTTGAAGTAAAGAACGTTGATAACAAGCATTATAGGATGCGATCGCATCTTCAAAATAACCTAAATTCTGCCAACAATTCCCGATTCTATACCAAATATCAACCCGACTAGAATCAGCTTCTAAGGCATAAATGAAACAACGTAAAGCCTTTTTGAACTTACCAGCATTCTGTAACTTAATTCCTGTATTAATCCCGATTAGCATTAGCAAAGGATTAGGCTGTTGAGTCGGCGCGTCCTGGGAATCATCCGCCATAACCTTAACTCCCTGATGTTAGTCTGATTCAATTCTAGCTCAACAGGGAGTTCAGAAACCGGGTTTCTTCCTTAAATCTGGGTGAGGAGACAAAGATTATTGCAGAAACCCGGTTTCTAGTCTAGCTCAACAGGGAGTTCAGAAACCGGGTTTCTTCCTTAAATCTGGGTGAAGATAAAAAGATTGTTGCAGAAACCCGGTTTCTTGGAGTTTAGGTTGTTCTCGTTCCTCTGAAGTAAACGATATCCTTAATAAACTTCGTCATGAGTTCCTATATTAATTAATAGAATCTCTTCTTCTCCTGTGTTTTCATTCGTCACAAAATTAAACACGATGCGACAATCATAATCTACAACACAAGACCAAGCCTCCGCTAAATCTCCTTTTAATTTATGTGTTCTCAAGATAGGATTAAAAGGTTCCATTTCTAACAATTTTAATCTTTCTGCAATCCTAGCTTTCAACTGAGGATTCTTCTTAACTGTGGCTTTAAGAGCGCGTTTAAAAGCTGATGAAGTAATTAAATTCATTCATCTAAATCCGCCATTAACTCATCTACTGTGACTTTTTGCGTTTTTCCTTGCTTATATTCTGCATGAGCTTCAGCAATACTGGTGGCAATTTCCTTTCTCCTTTTTTCCCCTAATCGTTTTTGCAGAATTTCAATTAAAAAATCTTGCTCTGACTCAGACAGAGATTCTGCCATTTCTAAAACTTGATTAAAATTGGCTTTTTGCATAATAGGTTAATTGATTGTATTTTGACTGATGCAAGTCTGATTCAATTCTAGCTCAACGGGAATATCAGAAATCGGGTTTCTGGGTTAAATCTAGGTTAGGATAAAAAGATTGTTGCACCCAACCCGGTTTCTTGGAGTCTCTAACCACGATAAACGTCTCGCCGATGTCTGACGCGCATGATACGGACTATTCTATCTTCATCATTAATCGTATAAATAACTCGATAGTCACTGATGCGAATCCGATAGAAATTATCGCTTCCCTTCAACTTTACCACCCCTTCTGGACGAGGTTCTAAACTCAAACAATCAATCGCCTCGCTAATGCGTAACTGAAGATCAAGATCTAACCCTCGCAACTCTTTAGCTGCTGATTTCTTAAAACGGATAGCATAACCTTCATTTGACATTAGCTTCAGCCTCAATTTCCTGCTTTAACTCCTCCCAAGACACCTCCTCCTCATCCTGACGCGCATGAGCCACCAACAAATCATAGAAGTCTTCCCATAACTCTCCCCACTCTGTTAAATCAATTAATACAGCCTGTTTTTCTCCGGCTTCATTTACAACAAATTGAATCCCTTTCATCGTTTTTTTCCTTAGCAACAACTCAAATAAACTCAACCCTAGAGAGCATTTCCTCTGGTTCTAAATATTCCCAAATTAAAGTCAAACCGCGAATAATATATCCAATCGAGTGACTTTTTTGTTGACAGTAAACAATGCCATTATGAGGGATTCCGGCTCTAGATATCCGCAAAAAATCTGCATCTTGGGTAAAAATGACTCGTTTTTGATCTAGGGCAAAATTAATTTGTTCGTGATCCGATGCACCGATCAAATCGGTTTCTGATGTGGTGGTGACATCAATTCCCCGTCGTCGCAAACCCTCTGCAATGGCATTGCTGACATTTTCATCCAAATGAAAGCGAATTGTTTTAGGCATTTCGATGCTTTAACCTTTCTTGTAGGAGAGAAGGAGTTTGTGCTTGCATTTCTTGGACAAACGCTTCATCTGCGCGAATTTGAGATCGGATTTCTTCTCGATGGTCGTGATAATAAGCTAAAGCCGCATAGACATCAGCTAAAGTAATCGATGGGTAGTGGTACAAAATCTCATCGGGTGACATCCCCATTTCTTCAGACCAAATGACAATATCCTGCACTTTAATTCGATGTCCTGAAATTCGCGGCTTACCTCCACAGACATCAGGAGTGATCTCAATATGTTCTGAAATGACGGTTTCCATTTAGCAGTCTCCTAAAATTGGCTCAATCACTTATAGGCTAAAGTATAGGCTGCGATCGCATTTTCCTGAAGTTTCAGTGAAACATAACATTAACCTAAACAGAATTGAGATGTCGCCTGTAACCAGATATTCTGTTTCTAAGGCATAAATGAAACAACGTAAAGCCTTTTTGAACTTACCAGCATTCTGTAACTTAATTCCTGTATTAATCCCGATTAGGATTAGTAAAGGATTAGGCCGTTGAGTCGGCGCGTCCTGGGAACTATTAGTCATGACCTTAACTCCCTGATGTTAGTCTGATTCAATTCTAGCTCAACAGGAAAATCAGAAACCGGGTTTCTTCCTTAAATCTGGGTGAAGATAAAAAGATTGTTGCACCAAACCCGGTTTCTTGGAGTTAAGCAGGGGAGCAGAAACTGGGTTTCTCCGTTAAATTTGGGTTAGTTATTTATCTTTAGTCCCAAATTCTTTGAATTGGATAAGCATCGAAAGCAATATCTTTACTCAAAATCGGGATATTCTCTTCGATAGATTGAACAATTAACAGTCGATCAAAAGGATCTTTATGATAAAATGGAAGGTGGGATAACAGCCTTAAATGATTGAGATGAATCGGTAATAGCTCAAAATCAGACCATTTAATTTTTTCCTCAATATAATCGGCTGCGTTATTCTGTAAATTCAACTTGTTTTGACTTTGTTTAATTGCCATTTCCCAAACACTGGCTACACTAATCAGCTTTTGATTTTGAGTATCTTCTATTAAATCCCGCACCTGATCAGTTAATTGAGAATTACCCATAAAAAACCAGAGTAACGTATGAGTATCAAGAAGTAACCGCATTACAGATAGTCCTGAAAATCATCTAAAGGTTGATCAAAATCATCAGACATGGAAATCCGATCTTGATCACAACCAAATAAAAGCGGGCGTTGGTTAGCAGGAGAAAATGGAGTAATTTTAATCGTTTGATAATTATTTTTAGTAATCAGAATTTCTTCTCCAGCAAAAGCCATGTCTATTAGTTCCAAAATTTGTGGTAAGGCTTGGTTAATATCAATACTTTTCATGGGTCATACCTCCTATCAATGCAGTTTGATTTGGGATTTTTAGAGACTCTGCTATTTCTCAAACTTGATTAAAATTGGCTTTTTCCATAATAGGTTAATTGATTGTATTTTGACTTGAGCTTCCTCACCTACTGATGATGGGGAAGAATTACGCCAAATTCTTCTGGAAATAGAAACAAATTAGCGATCGCTAACCCACTTAGATTAGAAGTGTTACTAACAACAATTATAGCTAACTTCTTCAATAATACCTCAATAGACATCTCCAAAATAGAAACAAGGAGGGGTAACAAGATGATAAAATTAAATTTTACCCCTGATTAGAGATGAGTAAATTAAGAGAGTATCTGGACAAGAACCCCCAGCAAGCAAAAAGGCTATTAGGGATGGAATATGAACAACTGATAGAACTCATTCAAGCTGCGGAGTTATTAGAAGAAGAAAAACGACAGGAAAAAGAAAAAACTAAAATCAGGTTGATTAAAGCAGGTGGGGGTCGTCGGCAGAAATTATCTG